>NC_007427.1 GCF_000026045.1 Natronomonas pharaonis DSM 2160
GGTCGTGTCGCAAAGCGGTCTAGAGTTCAGTAGCAACTGACTCCCGTGAGGAACGGGACGCCTCTGGTGTCCATCCCAAGAGGTGTCCCATGCACGCCACAATCGACGTGCGGTTGACCGTTAGCATCGACGACCACAAAACGATACCGCTGGCCACGCTTGCCGAGTCCATTACCGACCAAAACATCGAATCGGTCCTTCTCGAAGGACTCGTCGAAAGCCTCGACGCGGCCCGCGTCGAGGCGCTCTGTGGCGAAAAACACACCCACGGCAACGGCGAAAACCGGTTCCAACGAGCCGGCACTGATACTCGCACAGCCGTCACAACCGCCGGTGAACACGAGCTCGATCTTCATTACGTCAAAGACACAGCTGCTGATCACGACGAATCCAGTTACTTCCGGCCCGTCGAAGACGTTCTCGGCTTCGACGGCCAAAATCGCTATCAACAGGACATTGCCGCCAAAAGCGTCGATCTCGCTACCTCACTCAGTTATCGTGATGCGGCAGATCACGGCGACGGCATCTTCGAGAGGATGCCGTCGCCGACCACCATCAACCGTCGCACCAAAGAATACGGCACCAAGCTCAAGCAGTTTCTTCCCGACTGTGTCGCTGACACCGACGCTGACGCCGTTATTCCTGACGGCACACAGTGTCACAGCCAAGACGAAGACCGCTCGTACCACTCTGTCCAAGCCACGCTTGGCGAAAACACCGCCGAGGAGTCACGCTCTCTGCTCGATCTCTCGGTCAACGCTGACTGGGACGAGACAGCCGCCGAACTCGAAGACATCGGCGCAGTCACTGACGACGCGACGGTCGTCAGTGACGGCGATAGCGGCATTGTCACAGCCTTTACGGACGAACACAGCGATCACCAACTCGATCTCGTCCACGTTGGCCGAACGCTTGACTACAACCTCTGGGACGACGGTGTCTTTTCGTTGGATCGGCGTAACCAGATCGTTTCAGAAGTAATCGAAGATGTGTTCCATCTGAAGAACTCGGTCATCAAGCACCGGCCAGAAGAGGAGTTCGCGGCGATCCGCGAGCGGATCACGCGAACGACCGAGCGTATCGAGAAGACAGCGTGGCAGCTGAATCAGTACGGGTCGGAGAAGGCGGCGAGGTATCTTCGGCGGTGGCTGCCGTCGATAGTGAGATTTGCCAAGCAGGCCATCGAGGGGTTCGAGGTGCCATGGACCTCGAACCCCGTCGAACGACTGATGGGCGAAGTCAGCAAGCGGTGCAAGAACCAGTGGATGCGCTGGACAAAGGAAGGATTAGAGGCGATCCTCCAGCTTCGGCTGGTGAAGTACGCTGATCCATCATACTACCAGTGGTTCCTCGACGAACTGCTCCAGCGACCGACCAAAACAGCAATGAGTTGTGACCTCTCAATTGAGAGCACCAGAGGCAAACTCTAGACCGCTTTGTGACACGACCGACTTTTTTGCTCTGTGGTGGCCCCCACGGGCGTTTCAGGGTCATCTTCAGCCGACTGCATCTCGTAATCTTCGACGAATTCCTGTAGCGAAGTTAGAACGGAGTGATAATCCTCATCTTCGCTAGCTTCAATTTCAACGTCAATCGGACCATCTTGAAACGAGATATGGATATCCATATCTCGTCGTGCTAGCCGAACCCACATGAAATCTCGCATCGATGCCATGATCTTGTAAAGGAGCAGCTGATCACTCTTGAAGCGGAAGAACAGAGCCGGTGATTAAGCCGCTCAGAGTTCAAATCAGCCGAGTGAGAGTTGTTTAAGCGCCTCACCGACCCGATGCCCTGGAATCATATACTCACCGCTGGCATTGCCGGCCTGAATGAATCCAAAATCACGGATGATTTGTCTCACTCGCTCATCTGAGACATCAGTCTCTTCACTTAAATCGGGCACAGATGCCCCGGCATTCTCAACGTAGCTAATGTCTACAGCAGCACGGTGCCCAAGCAGAAGTACAATCACTTGACCGGTAGTGGAGAGTTCTTCGTAGTCTGATCCAGTAATCGGATGAACCGTTCCCTCTGTAATCTGTACTACGCCCGAGAGCTGATCAGCCAGTGCCTGTCGGTCAAACTCATCGGGAGACTGTGCTAGATCTTCAAGTGGATTTTTATCATCGGCCGGTTCTGATATCTCGTCAATGAGGCCCGCTATTTCTCCCATGTTATCAGTACCGTTGCCGTAAACACGCAAAATTTCGGCTAACATCCATGAGCACATCGCTATCCCAGCCTGTGTATCAGCCCGATTAACAGGCACTTTGAGATTAACGTGGACAGAGTCTCTGTTGTTCCGGATATCATACGCAGCTCGGATTACCCTTGGAATCTGTAGGCGGACACTGTCGGGCTCGTCATTACCAATACCGTTGCTCAAGCACTTATTTACGAAATAGTCTACATTGGGACGCTTCTGTACCTCTTCGCCCATTTGGTCAAGTAGTATGTTGACCATATTCTCACAGAAATTCCCGATATGCGTCCCTGCTTCGGCGAACTCTCCTTCACTAAACCGGTTGCTCATCGACTCGTAATGGTCCAACAAACGTTCAAGAGATTCTTTATGAAGCCCGCCGGCCAGCAACTCCTCACGTACGCGCTCAACGCTCATCGTCGAGAGGTACCCCCAGCTAACATATTATGAAAACAATAATTCTATAACATAATAGCCTTTGTTGGTCAACTTTCGGTCTGCAGCGAGTTGTTTACCAAGTCTATCCCACACGGGTATCAGCAGCCTTGAGCAGGCTCGGCGTATCTTAACCAACTTCTGGCAGGTGTTCTCGTCTGTTGGTTAAAACTGTTTGTCTGAATCGACTCTGCGTAACAAAATACAGTATCACTTGCGAAGAGCCTCAACGAGCGACGTGCTGGTAGGCAAAAGCGACGAAGGCAACCTCGCCACAGCAATCTAAGACCACCCTCTTCAACCAGCGACACTACCGAACAACAGCCACGGGATAGCCGCCCTGCGGGTCAACCTCCCGAAGACCAAAGCCGTGCTCGGCAACGACCGCCAACACCACGGCTGGAACCCCCTCGTACGCCTCAGCCACCACAACTTCCGTCCGAAAACTCGGCTCGGCCTCAGCCGTCCGCGCGCCCTCATATCCTAGAGGTGTTTGCCCTCTCGCATGATTTCTATCCAACCGTTGCGAAGTTTTCGGCCGGTGGTCGTGACGTCCTCGAACGATGGAATCGCGATACCAACTAAAATCATCCTCGGTGCCGTTGTCATGCCCATGGAATCAGGGGATTCGTTCCGGGTCGTCATCAAGAAATCCGCTCTTGAGGCGAACGATGCGGCCCGGCGACTTTGTGACAAAGAAGGCGATTGCGTCGCATTTGACTCCGAAAAAGAGGCTGAAGAAATGGCTGCAGAATTAACTCGAGACGCGACAGGAGAGATCAAAATTCAGCAGGCAGCACCCAACGATCCGGCCGATGTCGACGCCTATCTCGTCCACTTTCCAAAACAGCGGAAGCGGACACCTGATGGGTCGCTGCAAAAGGGCTGGACGTTCGACACCACTGCCAACCAGTATGGGGCTATCGGAGAGACTCTCATCACAGCACCCGGAACACCGGCTGTCAAACACTTCGTCAAACAGGATTTAGGACCGTTACCCTCCGACGAAGTGGGAAGCCGAATCCGTACAGAGGTCAAAACCGACAAAGAGGAGTTCGACTGGGAGACGCTCCGTTCGGCGGTTGCGAACGACTGGATTAATTGGACGCCGGATTGTGAGATTCGAGTTTTGATCGGCTACCCCCCTGCACAGGTCCATCAGTACTTTTGCGAAATAAAATCGGGAGATGCATCGTTCGAGCGCAACCAGCAGGGGGCCATGGACGCAGCCTCGAAGAACGTGGATGTATTGAAAATTCGAGTCACACTCGAGGGGCTCCCCAATGAGTATTCAGTGAAATTCCGTCGAGTTGGTGATTCATCTCCGGATGTCAACTGGGAGAATCTTCTCGAGCGTGTCACCCCGTTCTGCCGCGACCAAACCGACCTGTCGGATTTTTACTAACGGACCCAGGCTATGTAGCACGGAATCACCGACGAAGGCGAAGCCTATCTCTATGAAAAACTCGATGCGAACGAGTTTGAATCACGGTGAATATCGTGAACGCGCCCTGATGTGTGTTGTTCACAATATCAAACAGTCTCTGACCCCGTGAAATCAAGCTACGTCTGGCGATTCACCACGACCATCTTTTTTGAGTGTTCGGGCCCGACCTGCAGGTCGCACTCGTGTCTCCTCGACAGCCGTCCGCAAGACGCGTTAAATACCCACGACATCCGCCCGCAGAGCGGGCCCCTCGGCGCTGTCCCACGAGACGATCATGGGCAAGCCAGAGGGGGCACGGAAGCAACAGCAGACGACGACGTGGTACGTCCACGCCGACCTTCACGCCGATGACCGCATTCTAGAGCATCTCGCTGACGCCGGCCCCGATACCCCAAGGAAATGGCGGACAGCGACCGGGTCCGATTCTCTCGCCAACACATCAATGCCCGCTGCAAGGCGCTGGTCGCATACGGACTCCTCGTCCACCTCGGCAACGGCGTCTACGACATCACACGAGAGGGTGAGCAGTACCTTGCTGGTAAACTCGACGCTCGTGACCTGGAGTCCGAATGAAGCTACTCCTCTAGAAGCGCCACTAGCCGGGCGACGTATGGGCTGTTTTCCCAACTGCGATGCGGGCTGATCGTCGTGATCAGCGTTCGCGCCGCTTCGGGGCTCAGATGTCCGTTCCGAGCGTAGTCGACGATGAGCTGCGGCGTCGGGACGATCCGTGGCCCCTGGAGTACGGCGTGGATGAGTGGGAAGTTCGTCCCACCGAACTCGTCGGTGAGAAACCCATCGACGTCGAGCGCGTTCGCGAGGACGATGCCGTCGGTTTCACCGTCGTCGAGCCCGAACGTCGGCCGCGAGTCTGGTGTGTCCTCGCGCTCGTACGGGTCCGTGACCGTGTAGTAGCTGCGGGCTGCGAGGACGTTACTCGCGGCTGCCCCGTGGATATCTTGATACTGCGTGATGTCACGGAGCTCTGAAACGACTTCCGACGGCACGAACACGTCACACGACGTGAGCAGATACTGAAACGGGTCGGGGGCATCGGTACCGACAGTTGCATCCGCACGAGGTACGGCGAGACTGACGAGCGCACTAGTGTCGGCGACGACCGTTCGCAGTCGCCGGCCGCTCATTGCTCGTCGTCGGCTGTGGTCTCGACCGCCGTCGCGTCGCCATCGTAGACGTCCACGTCGTCGGGGGCAGCGAGATCGAGTGGTTCATCCTCGAGATCCGCTTTGAGAAGCCGGAGGCGTTGGGCGGTCTCGGCGCCGACCAACTGCTTGACCGTCTCGAACGCAAGCTGGTCGTCGTAGTACTTCGTCGCGACCAACTCCTGAAATGTCTCGCTGTCGGCCGTATTTTCGATGTACTCACGAATCGCCTCGACAAGCAGATCCGTCCGATCCTTATCGAAGAGCTCCGCGATCGCATCCAGCCGGTCGACGAGATACTCCGGCGACTGGAAATGAACCCGCCGTGGATCGTCGCTTGCGCTCATTCTATGTGCATATTCTGCACATAGAGTGATAACCGTTTCGGCGTATGCACAGAGCTTGCACATCGGTCCTCTGACGGAACCGTCCCGCCAGTCTCAGTCGGAGTCCTGTGCGTTCAGCTCCTTGAGGAACCAGCTGGCTGCCGTCCCGATCCGAACGCCATCGACGTTGCGCATCTCAAGGCCGTTCGTGGCGGTCCGAAACGGCTCGTCGTCGACGAGGATACGGTGGATGACTGTGCGGACGGGATCGGTCCCGTAGGTATCAATAACGGTCGCCATCGTCCTGTCGAAATGCGCATCCTCGTGATCGGTTCGTGGGGCTTGGGCCCGGTGGATCACGAGGTCGACCACATCGTCGACCGATGCGTGGTCGGGATCTCCGGTTTGCTCACGAACGTCATAGGAAGGCTCTGTATCCGGCATTACGAGTCACTCCGTGGCGTCGTCCGTATCGGTTGTCGCCGCGTTCCAGGTCCTCGAACGCCGTCACTGTACGCGATCCATCTCGTCGGTCTGGAGGTTCTCGAGACGCTCCTCACCGTACTGGTCATCCGCCCTCTCGTGGTGGCGGTGGAGCCGGTAGGCAGATTGGAGCCGTTCCGTGTCGTCCGTGATCGCCCAGTACGGGCGCTTGTGCCGGACAAGGCCGCGGTCCTTCAGGCGTGAGAGAATCGCACTGACAGCGTCCGTCTCCAGCTCAAGTCGCTCGGCGATCGTCGCCGCCTTCCATGCCCGGTCGTCATGCGCATCCAGAAACCGCACGATCCGCTCGGTGTCGTTCCGCTCCGCGAAGTCGTCGGCATCGGCGTTTTCAAATTCGTCGATGTCGATGGTCCCGCTCGACATAGGCGAATGTTGGGACTGTTGGGACATAGATATTTGGCTTGTTTGTTACGTGGCGGAGATAGCTTCGGGCCCCGAAGGACTGAGAATAGGTCACTCCTGCAGAACGCTACGTTTCCCCTAATTGCCGTCCACTGGTGTTGGTCTGCAGAGTGCAACTGGCCTGCCATCGAGATGGCGGCATCGCCATGACCTTTAACCAACAGCCAGTAGCGTCTGTTGGTTAAGACCACAGCCAACTCCCCCACCGTCGCAACTGCCGATGGGACGAATGGCAGCGACACCGGGGGTCAGATATACGCCTGCGGGTTGCGTGAATGAACGGGCTTGACGACGCCGTTCCTGCGTTCTTCCGTGAGCTCCGTGAACGCGACGAGAAAGTGCTGGAGCAACGCGAGGTCTACAAGCTCCAGACCGTCGACCACGGGCAGATTGTGAAGTATCTCGGCGACTGACCGGTGGAGACCGCGAAGAGCGGCCTCCAGCGGGTCGGGTCTCACTCCCGATACGGCTTCGGAAAACTGCGGCTGAAGCCCCTTGGCGAATAGTATCAAGAACCAGAGAAGTAACGACTAACAGGCCACCAATGCAACACCAGAATCAGGATGAATCGGGCGAGAAGAATACAGCGGTGCGGCTGAATAAAGAAATCGTATCACCAACGACTGGTATCACCAATCCTGGTGAGGGCGTCACGCATTGTGATAAGCTGGACAAAATCAGCCCAAGCGTCCGGAGCTTTATTATCAGCCGCCGAGCAGGTGGACGCGTATGTCGCTGCCCCCCACTGCCAGCCGGCGCCGCATGCTGGCTGCGGCTGGCACCGCCCTCGCAACCTTCTCGCTTGCCGGCTGCTCCGATGAATCTGATGATGACGACCCAGAGGAGACTGAGCCTGAAGAACCAGAGCCAGAACCAGAACCAGAGCCAGAACCAGAGCCAGAACCAGAGCCAGAACCAGAGCCGGATGATGATGGTGGAGATGACTCCGAAGACGACGATGAACCCGAGCGGTCTGACGATTCTGCGCTGCTCTCGATTATCGAGACGCTCGATGGAGACGAGCCGCTGTTCGACCCTGGCACCGAGACGCTCTCTGGCGACGGCGACTCCGTCACCGACGAGATCTCACTCGGCGGCGCGCTCTCGGTCGTCATTGCTGAATTCGACGACGAGGGGACGGAGAACTATCAGCTCCAACTTGAGGGCGAGACGGATGAACTACTCGTTAACGCACTCGAGCCCGGAACGTTCGCCGGCGCGGTTCCGACACCCAGCGGTGACTATCTGTTTGACGTCACTGCACCCGGTGGATGGGAGCTGACGGTCGGGCAACCACTCGCGCCAGGCGAAGAGATTCGGACGCTGCCGGTCAACGCTTCAGGAGCAGGGCCTGATGTCGTTGGTCCGGTCGAACTGGACGGTGGCATGACGGTCTCTGGTCAACACGAGGGTGAGGAGAACTTCCAAGTCCACATCTACAGCGAGGACAACTCCGATCCGTTCGCCGGCGAGCTGGTGTTTAACGAAATCGGCGAATATGAGGGCGAAGAGCGTGCGGACAAGTCGGGCGTCTGCTGGCTCGACGTCGAGGCCGACGGAGCCTGGCGCCTCTCGATTGACTGACATCCTCCCACGGCTAAAGCCGATTGGATTTCGCCTCGATACCGCTGTAAGCGGCGTGCGCTAGTCTTGGAGCGTCGCGACTGTGCGGCCGGTTTCTTCGGCTTCTTCGCTCCGCGACATCCCGTATGTTGCGAGAGCCTCTTCAACCGCGTCGTCCAGGCTCATCGGTCAAACAAATCTTGACCCTGCCGAAGTATAATGTCTCGCACGATTTGCGTATCTGCCTAGGTACGCTCGGTTTCACGGTAGGCAACGTCACGATCAAGGTCTTCGTACATCGGTCAAGCATCGTGAACGCCGACTGGAACTGAGCGCAGTTCTCGCGCATATACTCGAGTGTCTCTGCCCTCGGGATCACCGGGGGCCCTTCGACGTGCTCGATGTCGGGTGGCACGCATGGCTCAAAGACGATCTGCAGCGGTCCGTCCAACTCGTCTCGGCGCTGTCGTTCGATGCAGTGGGGTAGCGGTGGAACATCCAGACAAGTCGTAGCGCGTGGTTTGCGGCGGTGTGTGTCGCTCGGACCCATCCCTGAATAGGTTGGCTTCCGCTCGCTACGTGGTCGACGGCCTGGCGCTTGTGAAGTACCTCGGGGTCAAGCCCCGAGGCACTCTGCCTGCTTTCTCTGTAGACCTCCCGTTGCTCGAGGATCTTCTCCGCTCGCTCACGGAGATCGCGTCGATTCTCCTTCCACCACCACGGCACGTTCTGGTCAGCGGCCTTGGTACTCCGACCGGAACAAAGCCCGCGCTGAAACCCAAGGCCTGCCCACGGTGTTTTCTCCGCCTTTCCCAGACCGCACCGAATACTAAGCTAAATCCCGAGTCGATTGTCAGGGCCGAACCGAATTTGACCTTTGCCGTAGTACACGTCCACTGATGGGCGACCAAAATGCAAACAACGGATGAGCCAATTCGCGTTCTGCACATCGACGACGAGCCGGACTTTGCAGAGGTTGCTGCCGAGCTTCTTGAAAAGCAAGACGACCAGTTCGATGTCGAGGCGGTGACTGACTCGGATGAAGCTCTGGCCCGCCCTATCGGCACCGAATTCGACTGTATCATCTCAGATTACGAAATGCCAGAACGGGACGGCATCGAACTCCTGAAGCGGGTACGAGATGTCTATCCAGAGCTGCCGTTCATTTTGTTCACTGCCAAAGGCAGCGAGGAAGTCGCGAGCGAAGCCATCTCCGCAGGTGTCACTGACTACCTACAAAAGGGAGCTGGGACAAGTCAGTATACGGTTCTCGCAAACCGCATTAAAAACGTTGTCAATCAGCACCGCTCACAACAAGCAGCCCAAGATGCTGAACGAAAGCTCACGCAGTTGGCAGAGCGGACCGACGACCTCCTCTTCATATTCTCGAACAGTCACAATGAGATTGGGTTCATCAATTCGGCCTACGAAGATATTTGGGGACGGGACACCGCTAGCTTGCGAGAGGACCCAGGCCAGCTCTTGAAATCCGTTATCCCCGATGACCGTGACCGGTTTTCTCAGGCTGTCGAGCGACTTTCTGCTGGCACCTCCGATGCGGTCGAATTCCGCATTGAGCGTCCCGACGGTGAAATCCGATGGATACGGTCAGAACTCAAGCCGATCTCTGACGAAGACGGCACCGTTGTCCGCATCGTCGGCGTCGGGCGGGATATTACCGAGCGCGTGGAGCGCCAGCGGGAGCTTGAGCGGGTCAAACAGCGGTACCAAGCGCTGCTTGAGAACACGATGGACGTGACTACGGTTCTCGACGGAGACGGTCGAATATCGTACCAAAGCCCGGCAGTAGAGCGACTCCTCAAATACGAGCCAGAAGAGATGGTTGGCGACGTCGTGTTTGATTATATCCACCCCGACGATCGCGAGCATGTCACCCAGCAGTTCACCGAGCTCATAGAACAGTCCGAAACAGCCACAAAAAGACTCACGTTCCGACTGCAACATTCTGACGGCACGTGGGTCTGGGTCGAAACAATCGGAAGCAATCAGACTGACACCGAGGTTGACGGATACGTCTTCAACTCTCGCGATATCACTGCTCGTGAGGAATATCGCCAGCGACTGGAGACGATGCTTGAAAACCTTCCTGGTTACGTTTACCGCCACCGCGATAAGTCGGAGTATCCCCTTGAGTTCGTCAAAGGGTCGGTCGAGGCTGTCACCGGGTATACGTCTGCGGAACTCACACAAGAAGTCGGTCTGGCTGAAGAGATTATTCACCCCGATGACCGAGCAGACGTGCGGTCTGAGAGTAGGGCAGAGTCGGATGAAAACGAGAGCTACGAACACACCTACCGGATACTCACAAAGAGCGGTGACACACGGTGGGTCTGGGAGCGCGGCCGACGTGTTCAGGATCCGGTTAGCGGAGACCCGAAACTCGAGGGATTCATCACCGATATCACCGATCAAAAAGAGCGAGAGCGGCAGCTACAGCAACAAAAACAGCAGCTCGATGAGTTCGCCAGCGTCGTCTCCCATGACCTCCAGAACCCACTGAGTGTCGCGCAAGGCCGTCTTGAGCTCATGCGCACAGAGTACGACAGCGAGCATATCGCTTCACTCGACCGCGCCCTCACACGGATGGAGACCCTCATTGATGACCTTTTAACGCTTGCTCGTGAAGGCACCCGGGTCCAAGAAACGGGTGCAGTTGATCTCGCAGAGCTCTTCGAACAGTGCTGGCAAAGCGTCTCAACAGCCGGTGCAACCCTTCATACGCAGCTTGACCGGACAGTTCACGCCGACCGAAACAGACTCGCGCAGGTGCTGGAAAATCTCTACCGAAACGCCGTTGAGCACGGCGGCAGTGACGTGCAAGTGACGGCTGGTGAACTAGATGACGGATTCTATATTGAGGATGACGGGGCAGGAATTCCTGTAGCTGAGCGTGAAAATATCTTCGAGTCTGGCCATTCGACAAACGGCGGGACAGGACTCGGACTAACAATCGTCAGACAGATTGTTGAAGCCCACGGTTGGGAGATATCTGTGACGGATGGCACGGATGGTGGCGCTCGGTTTGAGATTACGTTGTACTCCTCATCCTAACGGCCTTCAGACAAAGCTGCTCTACTATCTTCAGCAAGAATTTTTATAACGCTTATCCGAAGAATATCGGACTGTAAAGCGTCTCTGTATCCGATTTAGAAAGTCGTATCCCTTCCGAGACCGACCGGTATGTAAGATGAAGTCGTTGAAGCTCGATATGGTCCAGTACGACTGTCCGTACATTCGGACCAGTAAGAGCCACGACGTCGCTTTCCGTACGCAGCACTGGGAGTTCAACCAGGCGAACCGCACGCTTGAGACGCGATTACTCACCATCGGTGAGGACTCAGAGGAGTTACACAGCGCACTCGAGGCGCTAAACAGTTGTGAGATGCTCCAAGACTACGACTTACTCTCGCGAAAGCGGAATACGGCGCTTCTACGCTCCCGAATCGACGAAACTGATGCCATGCGAACAATCCGAAAAAACGGCGGCTATGTGACCGGACCATTCGTAATTCGAAACGGGAGCGAGATCTGGAACGTTGGCTTCGACCGGGGCCAAGCAGCCGGCGACGCTCTCTCGGAGCTGGACCGGTCAAACGAGTTCTCAATCAAAAGCGACGACTCGGTCCATATCGATGATTTCTTTGATATCCTTCAGAACGTCGAATCACTTGGTTCACTACTGAGAACCCTACAAAGCCTCACTGATAGAGAGCGGGAAACGCTTGAAACCGCAGTCGAAGACGGATACTTCGCAACACCTCGTGGAACGACACTCGACGGAATCGGAGAAGAATTCGATATCTCTAGAATGGGTGCCTCAAAGAACCTCCGACGAAGTCAACGAAAGGTCCTGCGGAAGGTCATCCACGTACTAAACGATGTTGAGGCACAGATGGAACTGCAAGAAGAAGGCCCAGAGACCCAGGAGCTGGACGAGTAACCGCCCGTTCTATCCTAAAAATTATCTGATTGGTTGATGGATTTCAGGCGCTAAGCCTTCTTCTTCTTCAAGCAGTCGCCAACGGCGGCAAGTAGGCAGGTGTAGTTCATCGGATGATTCCTTGCGGGTCGATTTCCTCACGGAGCAGCCGGAGTTGTTTGTCAGTCGGTTCTGGGCTCCGTTCGTAGTCGCCAATATGGATCTCGAAGCCGCTTTCTTCAATTACTGTCTCCTCTTCGACGCCGGGGTGTAGGTATTCAAGCGTCAATTCTTGGTTGTCATCAAATCCGTAGACACCATACTGGGTGATAACGTTGCTTGGTCCTGTCTCCGCCGGGAGGCCAGCTTCTTTACGAGCACCCGGACCATCAAGATAGCCCGGCGTAGTGCGGAAATCGAGCTCCTCAACGAAGCTGGTTTCATCTTGGCGCATCGCGACGATTGTTTCGTTCGCGAGCGAGCCGATGTCGTTTGCGCCACCGCTACCGGGAAACCGGACGGTCGGGTGTTCCCAGTCGCCGATAACGGTCGAATTCAGGTTTCCGTGGCGGTCTATCTGCGCGGCACCGAGGAATCCATAATCGACAAATCCCGCGCTCATATAGGACATCACTTCGTGCATACCGGCGGCTTTCACCCCACGATGGAACGTCCGTTCGTCGCCGACTGAGACCGGCAACTCCGGCGCATCTGGGCCGATCCCCCCGGCTTCATAGATCATCGTCGCGTCAGGTGCGTGGGTTTTCTGTGCTAGCATCGCTGCAAGCATCGGCATACCTGTGCCGACAATAATTGTACTCTCATCTTCGATGAGCGTTGACGCGACGGTCGTCAGGAGCTCCGTTGGGGAATACGACTCGCTCATGCGCGGTCACCTCCATCGTGGCTGCTAGCCTCCTCGGATTCATATTTTTCAATCGCTTCGAGCTCAGCCAACCGCGTTTCGCCGCCGATGGCTTCGAGGTACTCTTCGAAATCATCAGTGCCGGTAACATAGCGGTCAAGATATTCATCGATCCCTGACTCGGTTTCCGTAAGCTCCATCCACTCTTCGAGATGGTCCTCATCGAAGTAGTACTGATAGGGCATCTCCCCTGGGTGGCTTCCATACGGCGCCTCAACGACAGCATCGACGAGGAAATACGGGATCTCAACGTCTTCGGACCGGCTCCGTAGCTCGTCGCTGTCGACAATCTCTTCGGCAGTGAGTATCAGTCGCTTGGCAGCCCCCGCGAGTTCCGGGTCTTCGACGCTGATGCCGTCGATAACAGCGTTCCCGTATTTATCGGCCTTTGTGACATGGATGCAGACGACGTCAGGATAGCAGGCGGGAACGAGAGTGATTGGCTCACCAGTCCATGGATCTTCGACGATTTTCGCTGAGCTCTTTTCGAACGTGTCCGTCCCTGCAAGGACCCTGGTGGGAATGAATGGGACGCCCATCTTTGCGGCGAGAAAGCGCCACTGCAGGGTTGCGTTGCTCGCCTCGGCAACGACCTCGACATCGCCCTCCTCAACCCGGCGGCGGCCTGCGGGGGCCAGACCGCGAGTCTCGTGGGCAAAGCAGTATGCGGTCTCAACCTTCGATACGGCTCCTGCCGCAATCAGCAAATCAGCGTCGAACACGGTGGTCTTTCCTGAAAGCGTCAGGTCTGTCACCTCCTGCCGGATTATCTCATGGAGAATTGGCGTTGCTATCCGAACGTGGCCGAAGCCCCCGCTGGCGAGCAGGTCACCGTCGTCGACGAACTGATCAACGGCTTCCGCCGCGGTCGTTCGCTTGTCTTCGAACGCCCGTGAACGGTGTTCTTGATTCCAAGCTCGCATCTCGTCGGGATGTTCCCAGCCGACGAGTTCACCTTCGCCCTCGTCGATAACGTTCATTCTGCATTCACCTCAACCTCGGAAGCGGAACTGCTACTAGAATATGTAACGCTCAATTGATATCTGAAAACGGTCGGTTCGATATCGAGAGAGGTCCGCCCAACACAGTCGTCGGGGGCAGTCGTGCTTCTGTCTGTCGTCAGTGTGGCTACCATTGATAGAAAATACGGGCCACATGAGCGAAAACCGGCGGGTTGATATGTATACCCAGTTTTGCGGGATGGCGGGCGGGTGTCGCACAACAGCGCTGCTTGATGGCCCTGTTTCTCGCAAAATTAGGCCTGGCGGTCTGCAAACGGCGGCTGGGGGCCAGCCGCCTACACCTTCAAAAAGAGCACAATCAGGTTGATGATTAGCATCGCGATGAACCCGATGAGCCAGAGTTCCATATCAATCACCTCCTTAGAGTTTGAAGATCGGCTTGACATGTTCAGGAACGTTCTCGCCACTGGCGCCGTCCGTCAGGAACGAGACGAAAATGGTCACCGATATTGAGACGGCTATTGCGATGAAATAGAAGTCCATCCCGATGGGGAATGTGAATCCGAGCTGCGTCGCTGCCAGCAACGTGATGTTGAGTATCAACGCGGAGGCGAGTCCAGCGGTGACTCCCTCACGGCTTGCACCCTTCCAAAGCAGGCCAACAACGACCGCAGGGACGGTTCCGCTGACGAATGTCCCCCAGCCGAAGGTGCCGAGAATCGCGACGAGGTGGCCACCATAGAGGCCGAAAAGCACCGACCCAACGCCGACACCGAGCACTGCAGCACGTCCAAGCCACGTCTCGCGTCGCTCGGAAACCTTCCAGCCCATCGCCCGCACGAAATCCCGGGCGATTGCGCCGGAGGCTACCGACAGGAAGAACGCAGCGGTTGACATAATTGCGGCCACTAAGCCCGCGTAAATGATCATTTGCAGGACAATATGGAGCCGCTCAACGAACTCAAAGGCGGCCATGTCGGGATCAACGAGCGGTTCGATGGTTCCCGTAGCGACCATATAGAGCGCGACGAAGCCGATAAGCATCCAGAGAAGGCTTCCGACGGCGTAGGTAACACCGCTGACGAGGCCGACCGTACGCAGTCCTTTCGGGTCGTCAATCGAGAACATGCGCTGGAGAACCTGTGGCTGCCCCATAACGCCGATGCTGAAGACGATGGGCCATATCAG
This sequence comes from Natronomonas pharaonis DSM 2160, assembly GCF_000026045.1. Taxonomy (NCBI): domain Archaea; kingdom Methanobacteriati; phylum Methanobacteriota; class Halobacteria; order Halobacteriales; family Natronomonadaceae; genus Natronomonas; species Natronomonas pharaonis. Next base: position 15,062 of record NC_007427.1, read on the forward strand.
AAGCAGACCGGGAGCGGCACCCTCGGCGAGTCCCCAACCATCAAGCAGCTGTGGCGTGAAGGCTTTCGTCACGTCTTCGCCGGTGAGCTCGCCAGCCTCAACGACTGTTACCGTCGTACTTCCCATCCCACCGGCGATTTGGAAGAAGCCGACAACAACGCCGACAACGCCGATGAGCATTACGGCACCAGTGTACGCTCCTGCAAGCTGAGCCGATGCCATTCCACCGACGGCGACATAGAGGATTATCAGGCCGAAGACAAGCCAGACGGCAGCTTCTATTGAGATACCCAAAATGACCGACAGCACGTATCCACCGCCGGCGACCTGCGAGGCGAGGTACGCCCAGCAGGCGATGAAGAGAATCAACGCGAGCATCGCACGGATTGCACCGCTGTTGAATCGCTCATCGGCGATGTCGCCGAGCGTGCCGATGTCAGCGACATCTGCCATCCCACGCACGCGCTTGCCGATAATCCAATAGGCCATTGCAAAGCCAAGCCCACTGGCGAAAGTCATCCACAGCGAGGAGGTGCCCATCTCGTAGACAAGCCCCGGCCCGCCGATGAACCCGAACGCGCTCATGATGCCGGACATGCTCGCAAGGGTAATCACCGCTGCACCGAACATCTTGGTCGCACCATAGAACTCGTCAGAGGAGTCAATCAACCGCTTGCTATACAGCCCGACACCGAAGACTGAGAGGATAAATAGAGCGACAAAGCCCGGAACGACCAGGTCCATCATCAGTCATCCACCTCAGCTGATTCGGACTGTCCCGTCGTGTTGGTCTCTGCTTTGACCTGCTCGACTTCTTCGAGGAAGCGATCCCACTCGCCTTCCGGAAGGAAGTATGTCCTGAAATAGAGGCCATACGCTAACGTGACTGTCATGAATCCACCAACCCAGTACAGCCAGTACGCAGCAGCGAAAGAGGGGTGCATACCGGTGATCAAGAAGTCTGGAGCGCCGCTGAACGCATTTGCGTAGTACTCAACCAAAATGAACGCCGACAACTGTAGTCCCGTCCAGACCCCAAGCGGGTATACGAGAAGCTTCGTCGATATCTTCCCGCCAGAACTTGCGCCGATAACGAACCACGGGTGGAAGAGAAACACCGACAGAAGCAACGCGACAAACCACCGGCCTGCCAGTCCGAGGGCGAGAACAGCTGCCCACAGAACGCCGCTGGCAAGCATTAATTCCGACGTTCGGCTTTCGATATCCACGTAGCCGTCTAGCATGGTCCAACCTCTCGGGAGACTGCTGCTCGGCGGTCGCGCTGTCGCTGCAGGGTAGCTCTGTATATCATATCTGTATCACTCATATGTATTTGTGAACCCATCGTCCCACAGCAGGTCATCGCCGTTCAGGTGTTTACCATGGCGAGAGAGACCGAACGCGAAGAGGTTACCGACCTCAATCGGCTCCATCATCTCTCCGCCTCGCGCCTGTCCAAGCATCACATCCTCAACAACTTCTCGTTCAGTGATGTCACGTTCGTGGGCTGTGGCTGCAATCTGGTCCAGCACTAGTGGCGTTTTGACGTAACCAGTGCTAGCGGTAAACGCGCGAATGTCGCTTTCACCTTCCGCAGCAATCGATTTCGTGAGCCCGCGGAGACCGAACTTCATAGTATTGTAGGCGACCTTGTCGCGGGTCACGTAATGGCCGTGAACTGAGGCCATGTTCGCGACCGCGCCAACACCGTCATCAGCCTCCCGAATATGTGGCAGCGCCAGCTGCGTGATGTACATCGGCGCGCGAAGCATCACCTGATAGAGTCGGTCAAACATCTCCATCGGGAACGACTCAATCGGTGCGACGTGCTGCATACCAGCAACGTTCACGACGTATCGCAGCTGTCCAGCATTGGCCGCCGTTTCAGCTAAGGCTTCAATTTCGGCATCGTCAGTCAGGTCACAGACGATAGGCTTGATTTCGCCGTCAACATTGAGTTCCTCGCCTTTTTGGGCGGTGTTGTACAATCCGTCTTCATCAACATCGGTGGCGACTGTCGTCAGGCCGTTGGCAGCCAAAACGAGTGCCGTCGCGCGGCCGATACCTGATGCCGCACCGGTCACAAGTGCCACGTTGTTCGAGGTGAAGTGTGGATCATCGATCCGGTGGATCACCTCGGTGGTGATTTCCGGGGGTTCGATACTGTCTTCAGCTTCGGGACTGCTCATGTGGGTAGAATAAAGGACTGTACCGCGGTCAAACGGGAGGTTGACATGTAACCGCCACGCCTTTGCGACACACCTATCAGTTGTTGAAAATACGATTTATTTATTCATTCATCATTTCTAGTGAATCTTTATCGAACAACGCTCTAGCGTAGCACATTGTTGATTTCAGAGAGTCGCTTTGACGGCATGTTTGAGCGCTTCTCGTCCGGGGGTGCGGTAGAGTTCTCGTACTGAGTTGGAACGCTCGGAGATACTGTGTGAGGCAGTCTTTTGAGATGCCTCGATGCGGCGAGAGCCACCGTCGCGCCAGCGACGCGTGGCTCTCGCAAGTGTTCACGTGGATCTTGTCGTCAGCGTACTCGCCGGCTCCGTGAACGACGTATTCGCGGTCGAATTGGTCGTCTTCTGCAAGCGGGTCGTACGCACGAAATCCGTCGGTATAGACGGTGAGGTGCTCCTGCTGGCGGTCAGCCAGCAGGAGCCGAATCGTCGATTCATCAGCGGATTTCGCTGGCACGATGTATCGCTGCTCGGTGCCGCGATCTACGAGGACGAAAACGGGCGGCTTGTCCTGTTCATACGTTCCGCGCCCGCGTTGAGAGAGGCCGCGAGAGCGCGACCAGCGGTCGCGCTCGCGGTCTTTCAAGCCGGCAGAGACGTAGAGCTCGTCAGTTTCGATGGGGCCACGGAGATCGAGTGACGGATGCGCCGAGCTACGCCACCAGCCGACGGCGCTGTATCGCCTCCTATACGACCCACGAGAAGAAGGCGAATAGCGGTAGGGTGGGGGAGTTCACTCGCTGCTAAGGAGCTCTAGAACTGTAACAGCAATACTGATCGAGTCTGTATTGCCAGCTCCCGCCAATCAGAGGAACAGCAATGCGAAAACGAGGAGCACCGCCAGCACCGTAATGACTCCTGTCTTATTCACGCTGAGCTTCTCAACAGTGCCTTTGGCTGCCACCTCGTCTTCATATTGCTGTCGGGTGTCGTCCGACCGGAAGTGCTTTTTTGCCCCAACGAAGCGGTCGGTGACAGCACACTCGACACAGACCGGTTCGCCGGTCACCCCGTCATGACGCATGTACCGCTCGGCGACTATCGTCTCACAAAGCGGGCAAAACGCATAGGTTGGGTCACCGATCGCCTCTTTGAGCGCCGTTGCGGCTGCAGGAACGGAATCGATTGACCCACGTCCTTCTTCAGCAAATCGGCACGTTTCAATGGTGTTATCGACGACCCAGCTATCATCGGCCGTCGCAAACCAATCAAGTGCGTAGGTCCGCTTGTTCAGCTTCATGCTGGCGTCAATCCGGCAGACGTAGAATGGCCGCAGCAGTCGAATCGTGACATCGTCCAGTGAGGGGGCGCACTCTTTGCTGTAAGTCTGGTTGTTATCGCCGGTGTAGGAGACGGTCTCAGTCAGCCGGTCGCGCTCCTGTTGTTTGATCCATCGTCGGAATTCCTGGTCGGTCCCCCCAAATCGACGTCGGTCGATCCTGTCTGCAACCTGCGTGTATTCGGCTTCGTCAATGACCTTGACGTCGGTATCCAAATCGTATGCTGACACAATCGTATCAAGATCATCAGTGAGTCCATCCAGTTCCGAACTCATTCCATCAACGACGATATTGTCCGTCTCGTCGATGGTGTGGATGACGCCAGCGCCGGTCTCGAACACTCGATTGGTCTTTGTGTCGGCCGCAATCACCGGATGTAACGAGATGGTTGTCAACGGATCGGGAACCTCATCCCGGGAGAGGTACTTAATGCGGTCAATGACCGCGTAGAACTCATCCAGAACGTGCTGTGGGCGTGGTGGGTGGAGAACGCTATCCGTGATAATCTCAACGCGACCATTGTACAGGTCCATACCAACCTCGTCAGCAACCTCGCGGATCCGCTGCCCATCGAAAATCTCGATGCCGACCTGCTCGGCATACTCGATTGCTGGGTTGGTCAGGCGACCGGTTGTAGCGATCATCCCGCGTTTTGGCCCGTCGTGGCTGTAGGTACTGACCGCCGAGTCAAGCTTCTGGACGACAGGCCGCCCAACAGTATCCGTGTGCTTACACTCGACAACGACGGCTTCATCTTTCCCTCTGGATGCGGAGTCGATCATCGTGATATCTCGACCTTTATCGGCCGTCTTGCGGGATTTCTCGACGTCCTCATAGCCCAGGTTCCGGAAGACGCTACACATCACCTCTTCAAACTCGAATCCGTCGACTTCATCTAATATTGGCATTGGTCGGAGAGCTTGCATGTACTGTCTGGGAGACAGCTCTAAAATCCCCGTGTTTAATATCAGCATACGGCAAAGAGAAGTTTGCCGTGCTCGGTCGTTCCGCCGCAGTGACAGCATCCCCCCGCTAGTCAGAGCTCGTCAGAAATTTTCACGTAACGCTCTTCCGTAGGAGATTGTTGATTCAGTTGTGTTGCTCATCTGTTTGACCGAGATCTGCGTGTAGAGCGGTTCCTGATTGATGACTCAGTTCATCATAATCAGTGCACAATCACAAGAGGGCGCTCCATCAACAATGTGCTACACAAGAGCGTAGGGGGAATGTTATCTCGCCGACAAAATTGTATTCAATCTCTCTCAATCTCGTGGCTCCAGTTTTTGTTGGGCTTGTTCTGACTCGTTGCGCCTCACTTGACAACCGGCATTGAGGACCGGAGCTATGCTTATGTAGAGGCGGAGTCGGTGAATAAACACGGTGAGGCGCATCAAGTGTATTCAATATCCGCTCGCACAGTCGCCTGATGATACTGTGGTCCCGGGAGGTGTGGAGACAATTACGTGTGGTGCCGATGGCGTCCGGTTCGTCCAAGCAAATGGCGACGAAACGTGTACGGGACAATACGATGATCGCCGACACCCACAGGTGTTCGTCCACGAACAGAACTACTGGTTTATCGAATTCTCTGACGACTGGGCTGAGCGGTGGAACCTCAATCACAGGTCGCCTGGAAGGCAAGTAGACAAGCTACTCCTGGCTATGAATATCCAGCTTGACCCTGGTGTTATTCTGACAACCACGGCAAGGCACACTCATCATGCAGTGATGTTCAATGAAGACTGGCAAGCGATTACGAGAGATGGGGACTTTGTATCGACTCTTAGAGCTGTGGAGACCGAACCAGACTGCGCTGAAATCGATGCTGACACTGTCTCAAACATTGTCGACGCACTGGAGACTCACTCTGTCTTCGCCACCAATCTCAATGATCACGAACGGGACGTAATTAACGCAATTGAGCTGTACGCTGATGGACTCTACTCATTTGATGCGAGCATCCAATGGTCGTACTTCTGGTTCTGTATCGAGAACCTTCTGGGAGAAGGGAGAGGTTCCGGCCGTGACACAAAGAACCATCTCGTCCAACAAGACCTCTTATCCACTGAAGACGCAGACAAGTGGAAGAGCGCAGTAGATCGAATCAAGCATCCGGACAAGGGTGTAGACAGCGATATGACGGATATATCGCTACCTTCTGCATTCAAATGTCGTGAGGTCGCCTCAGAGGTGCTGCTCGGACGGCTTACGGATAGGTGACAGAGATATCCTGATTGTAGCTGTGTTTCAGTTGGCGTACTCAATTCGCTGCTGGGTACGAGTAAACGACCCCCTCCGTGTTTCTACATAAGAGCGAAGACGACTCGACACCGGGGCAACCGACAGCACGTATCACCTCCGAATCAACGTCGAGCCGGACACGCTTGCGCCGATAGAGTCCTAACTGAACCCGCTAACTCGCAGAGCAAAGCAGCCTACCGCGTCTCGCCGCCATTTATTTATATGTAGTTGCACAAAATCAGATAGTGTCTGAAATGGCGAAACAGGATATAAGGATCTGTATCGATGCGTATCCCGGCCCGGACACCGATGTCTTTCGGATCAGTGCTGCGGACAATATTCTTCGGCTGCTTGCCGACGCCCACGAGACGGAGTTTACCATTCCCGAACTCGTCGACGCCACCGGTGTTACTCGCTCAACGGTCTGGCGGGCCGTCGACCTCCTCAACAGTATCGGCGCCATCCAGATTCGAGAGACGCCCCAGCGAAACTACATCTCGATCAACCCAGACCGTCTCCAGAAAGACGACCCGATCCTCGGGATTCCTCAATCAGAATTCCACGCGCCGATCCGAGCATTCGTCGACCGCGTCCAAGCCACGACCGCCGACGCCGACGACATTAACGATCTCCTCGGGATCGTCGTCTTTGGAAGCGTCGCCCGTGGGGAGGCAGACCGCCAGAGCGATATCGATTGCTTCGTGGTCGTCGATGGCGACCGGACAACAGCCCGCCGGCAGATTACCGACGTCGTCGCCGATCTCCAGTCCGAACGGTTCGACGGTGACAGATTCGTGTTTGAGCCGTATGTCGAATCTGTAGAGAGCGCTGGGAGGGCCGGATCGAAACTCCACGAGATCTTTACCGAGGGGATTACAGTATACAGGAGCGACCGCCTCGACGCGCTCCGCAAGGAGGTCGTCGCCGATGAGTAGTACGCGCATCGAGCATCTCATCGACGAGGTGCAAGCCGCATTTGACCGCCGGCCAACGGACATTGAGGCCGGTCTCGATGTTGAGGACGCCGCCCTGCTCCAGCTACGGAAGGCCTGTCGGTTGCTCGCCGGCGCCGAGTCTCTCCGGGATGCCAGCTACTACACGCTCGTCATCGAAGCGTCGTTTGTCGCCATTGAACGCACCGTCGAATTTCGGCTCCTCGAGCGCGGCACGATGCAGCCGGATGATCTCCCCGGTACCCATCCTGGTGTCTATCGGGAGGCTGCAGCGGCCGGTGTCTTCGGGGAGTCAGTGGCCGCGGACCTCGCGGATCTCTGGCGTGACCACCGAGCAAAGACGTATTATCAGGATGGACTTGCCTCCGCAGCGCGTGCCGACGCGATGTACGAACTCGCTACTGAACTCCACGCATACGTAACTGGCCGATCTCGACAGGGTCACGAGTGCCTCTGCGGAGAGACAACGTAGCGAATTCGTGTCCACCAGAAGACGACAGTAGGTGAGTCTGGTTAACCGACGCGAGAGGTGATTACGGTTTATCGCGAGGTATTTGAGTTCTAAGTAGTACCTTTGCTTGACTCTCACACGGCTGTTGGGAGAGCGGAGCATTCGCAGAGCAGGTTGGTACCTGCTGTCTCGCTCAGGCACGGTCAGCTGCCAACGGTCTCGGCCGTTGGCAGCTGACGAGCTTGGATGATTTGGAGCCCAGCAGTTAGGCCGACTGCTGGGGGTCGACCTCGTACTCTCCGGGGTCGACTCGTTCGATACCGGTGCCCGGTTCGTCGGCGGATTGGTCCAGCAGCGCCCGACACTTTGCTTTCGGCACGGGGCAGCCTCTCGCAACCTCGTCGAGGGCGACGGAGATAGGATCGGGAGCTTCCTCTGCGTCTCCATCAAGATCACGGTCGGCCAGTACTGCGCCTACGATTGTCGAGACAGCACTCCGAACCTGTTCGGCGTGATACGCTTCAATGTCGCCGACGGACCGCTCGCCGTGCTCGAAGACAGCCCTGCCGCAGCTCCCTTCGAGCAGTTGGCCGAGGCCGTCGCCGACCGCGTCGGGGTCAGAAACCGCGCCGAAGTCGCCGACATTGACCCCGAAGATGCCCCTGGCGAGCCAACTGGGACGGAATCGTATCTCGAAGCCGCGACGACCGAGTCACAGGAGGCCGACGTAGCATCCAAAAGCAGCCGGTCCGACTCCGATAGCTCACCTGAGGATGACGCTGGCACGGACGGGCTCTCGGGCGGCCTCGACATCTCGGAAAAGTAGGCGCTGGCGAGCCCAGCAACAACAATTCGTTTTCGAAGTCCGCTCCTCGCTGCATTTGGTTGGGTGTGTCCCCAGTTGCTTGTTGCTGCATACTCTGAAGAAAGATGAAACATTACTCAATCAATGCCCACCGTCTATCGACCAGTATCCACCAGCAAGTGATACGAAGTGGCGTATTCTGCCGCAAAATCTCCCATCCCATCGAAACTATTAATTGAGAAAGTCTTCAACTAGACGCCAATGGCACAGACAACAGAGCGACTTCAACGCTATCTCAGCGACGAACTCGGAGAGTGTTGCAGCGAGGATGTCGAACAGCGGCTCAACGAACTGGAAACGCTTGGCGACGCGCTTGCGACCGAACAGATAGCAAGCGAGCTGGATGTGCTTTCGGCGCTCGCCAACGAGACCCGGTATACGATCATCCGTGTGCTCGTCGCCGCTGAGGAGGAACTCTGTGTCTGTGAACTGAATGCCGTCGTCGACGTCACCGAGAGCGGACTCAGTCATGCGCTTTCACAGCTCGTGGATGCGGACCTCGTCGACGGCCGTAAGGACGGCCGCTGGAAGAAGTACCGAGCGACCAACCGTGCAGTAGCGCTTGTTACCCTGCTTGAAGGCAGTGTGAGCACGGATGCGTGACGCCGGCCACGAGCACGGCCCTGACTGTGGTTGCGAAAGCTGCGGTGACCCACGGTCGATGGATTTCCTTGATAAGTATCTGACCGTCTGGATATTCTTAGCGATGGGTGTTGGCGTCGGGCTGGGCTATGTCGCGCCCAGCATCGTTGCCCCGATTCAGGAGTATTACTTGGTCGAGATCGGCCTCATTGCGATGATGTATCCGCCGTTGGCGAAGGTCAACTACCGTCAGCTCCCGCGAGTGTTCAGCGCGTGGCGCGTTCTCAGCTTGAGCCTCATCCAAAACTGGCTCATCGGGCCGACGCTGATGTTCCTGCTCGCCGTGGTCTTCTTTAGCGGCCTCGTCCCGCCGTTCCCGGCCCATCCCGAATACTTCCTCGGGCTGATTTTCATCGGCATGGCCCGCTGTATCGCAATGGTGCTCGTCTGGAACGACCTTGCGGACGGCTCCTCGGAGTATGCTGCCGGACTGGTCGCGTTCAACAGCGTCTTCCAGATAATCACCTACGGTGTGTACATCTGGTTTTTCGCGCTGTTCCTGCCGCCGTTGTTGGGTATGGATGCACTGGCCGCTGGCATCGGGACCTTCGATATTACCGTCACACAGGTGTTTTGGGCGATCGCGATATTCCTCGGCATTCCCTTCGCTGGCGGTATCCTGACCCGACTCGGCGGTGTTCGAACGAAAGGCGAAACATGGTATGAAGAGGAGTTCGTCCCGAAAATCAGCCCGGTGACGCTGCTTGCGCTGCTCTTTACTGTCATCGTGATGTTCGCCACTCAGGGCGATAATATTCTTGCCCAGCCAACCGACGTATTGTGGATCGCTGTCCCCCTGACGATCTACTTTATTATCATGTTCTTGGTGAGCTTCGCGATGGGACGCGGCATCGGCGCAGACTACTCGACGACGACCGCCATCGGGTTCACCGCCGCGTCGAACAATTTCGAACTCGCAATAGCCGTCTCCGTTGCCGTCTTCGGCGTCGGCTCCGGCGTCGCGTTCGCGACCGTCATCGGCCCCCTCATCGAGGTTCCCGTATTGCTTGCGCTGGTGAACGTCGCGATCTACTTCCAGCAGCGATTCGATTGGGCTGGCTACGAAACCGGCCAGATAGAACGTCCCGCTTCAGCGGCTGAAGAACAGTCTCCACCCAGCACAAACGACGATTAACCACTCGACGAACAATGATACTTGATACACTACTGGTTCCGACCGACGGCAGCGAACCGGCTGTGGCTGCTGCACAGCGGGCCTTCGAGCTTGCTGTGGAGCTTGATGCAACGGTACATATCCTTTCGGTCGCAGACAGTTCGATAGCAACCGGGGCCGGCTATTCGGGCGACTCCACATCGATTCGCGAGCAACTGCGACAGACGGCTACGGACAGAGCCACTTCGCTCCGTGATACGGCTTCCGAGTACGGGCTGGATGCGACCGCTGTCGTTCGAGAAGGCATCCCTGCGCAGGAAATCGTGGCGTATGCTGACGACCACGCGGTCGATGCGATCACTATCGGAACGTCCGGACGGGGCGGCGTCACCCGCGCAATCATCGGCAGTGTCGCCGACAAAGTCGTTCGAACATCGCCCGTGCCTGTTGTGACGGTCACCCCGGCGGCGGCTCGGGCGGAGACGGGGGTGTCTGGGGTCGACTCGATGCTCGTCCCCACGGATGGAAGCGACCCGGCCACGGTGGCTATCGAGCACGCCCTACTGGTCGCAGCACAGCTCGAAGCCACGGTCCACCTGCTCTCGGTTCGCAACGCTGGGCTCGAAGCGTCGTTGTCGGCCGCCACAGCAGACGACGCTGCCTCTCACCCACAGCCCCGCGAGCACATCGTGGAGCACCTGCAGACGCTCGCGGCCGATGCGGAAGCGAACAATCTTGCGACCACCACGGCAATCACAGACGGCTCACCCGCCCGAGAGATTATAGCGTACGCTGATGAGAACGACGTCGACATGATCGCGATGGGCACTCACGGCCGCGGGGGCTTCGAGCGGGCTGTGGTTGGAAGCGTGACCGACGCAGTGATTCGGGAGTCATCAGTTCCCGTATTTTCCGTTCGACCGGACAGTGTCGCTCTAGAAGACGTTGATGAGACGTAGCTGAACCCATCGCACCGATTTCGAAATCCATTCGTGAACGGAAACAGCAACGACAGGCATGTCTGACGCAGCGACGCTATTTGAGAATCCGGTCTTTCGGTGGGGATGGGCGCTTTTGATGCCGCTTTGCTTGCGGCGATAGGACTGTTCTTCGTTGAGGATGCAACCGTCCGGCTGGGGCTGTATGGGTTGGCTGCAGCCAGTCTCGTGCTCACGCCGATGGTGCTACGACGAGCAGCCGAAAACTAGTGAGTGCCTCCTCCGAGAATTGATAAAACCCGATGGGAATTATCAGACGGTGCGTGCAAAGAGCAGAGTGAAATAGTGACAGACAGTAATACCACCCACGATGGATCCTGTGCGGTCGGTGCGTTGCGACGGCGGGAGACGGCCCCCCGATAACCGGCCGGAACCGCTTGTCATCCACAGCGACAATCAAATTGTCTCGGTCAACGATGCGGCGCTCGTGCTATTCGGTGCAGATAGCGAAGACGATATCCTCGGACGAAGCCTGCAGGCGTTCGTCGTGTCCGACAACAGCGGGGCGGTTGGACGAACATTCGACCAACTCTTAGCCGACGACACACAGGTATTCGGGCTCGCCGTATCGATCGAATCGCTTGACGGCGACATCCGAGACGCAATTGCACTCAACTCCGCCATCGACTGGGACGGCACACAGGCTGTCCAGACCATGCTGCTGGACGTGACCGCTGATGGGGGCGGCGCGCTGACCACGTTTTGGGAGGAAGCAATGCATGAGGCACCTGTCGGGATCAGCATCGCCGACGCGCGCAAGGATGATCTCCCGATTACCTATGTCAACAATCGCTTCGTCGAGATAACCGGCTATGCTCGTGCTGAGGTCCTCGGCCGGAACTGCCGCTTCCTCCAAGGTGAAGCGACCAGAGACGAGCCCATCGCCCAACTACGAGCGGCGATCGAACGGGGAGAGACCGCGACCGTCGAACTTCGCAACTACCGCAAGGACGGGACGATGTTTTGGAACCGGGTGACGGTATCGCCGCTCAAAAATCACAACGGCGAGGTGACACATTATATCGGCTTTCAAGAGGACATTTCTGAAGCCAAGAGCTTCGAGCGCGAATCAACACTGCTCGAGTCGCAGGTTGCAGCGACCAACGAGGCGACGTTTATCACCGACTCCGATGGTACCATCCAATATGTGAATCAGGCCTTCGAGGAACTCACCGGCTACACTGCCGAGGAAGCGGTCGGCCGAGACCCGAGTCTGCTTAATGCCGGCAGACAAGACGAGACGTTCTATGAGAAACTGTGGGAAACAATTACGGCTGGCGATGTCTGGCAAGAGACGCTTTGGAACCAAACAAAGACCGGAGAATACTACCAAGCCGACCAGACCATCGTCCCGGTAACGAACGACCAAGGCGAGATTCGCAACTTCGTCGCCATCCAAACCGAGATCACACGCGATGAAATCCGCGAGCAGGTCCTCCAAGTGCTTGACCGAGTCCTCAGACATAACATCAGCCACACGGTGATGAAGATCTCCGGGTTCGCAAGCGAGTTGGAAGCGGATTTGGATGCACAAGAGGGCCGTGAGGCGGTCGAGCAGATTCAATCCGCGGCGACAGACCTAGAGTCGATTAGCGAACGCATCCGTCCGGTCGTTGAACTGTTTCATGGCGCTTACGAGGACACCCCATGGACAAAAGATCGACTCGCCATGGCGATTGGAGCTGCACAAGAGGCCTACCCGGATGCCGATATCGTTGTTGACAATCGGATGTCAGCAGATGAACTCATCGCGAATGGCGAGGCGGTATCGATTGCGCTGATGGAAGCGATCGAAAACGCCGTCAAGCATAGCGATCAAGCGAGCCCAACAGTCGAGATAACGCTCCGCAGTGATAAAAACCCGCCACGGCTGTACCTCAGCATCGCAGATGACGGACCAGGTGCCCCGACAGAAGCGTGGGATATCGTCCAGTCGGGGGTAGAAACACAGCTGTCACACACCACCGGCATTGGACTGTGGATCGTCTACTGGACGATAGCGGCAGTCGGCGGCAACGTGACGATGACCGACAACGACCCACGCGGTGCGGTCGTCGAAATGGAGATACCGCTGGAGACTACTACCGCATCTGTGGATTGATATTGCTTTACAGTTATCTTGATTCAGCGAGAGAATCCCGCCGTTCACGGCGTTGACGAGAGCGAAGCTCTCGTTCGCACACCAGAACGCTTCGCGTTCTGGGGACGGGCGTGGATCGCGCAAGCCCGGTGCCATATTTTACACGGCCCTCGTGCAGTAGCAGCTCGGACACACGAACCGGGACTTGTATTAGGTCACTCAATAACACTTGGTGCAAATGCCCTCCAGACGTTATATTCTCGCGTGTGTTGGAGCTGCTTCGATTGCCGGCGCTGGTTGTACGGATCTTTCGGATTCCAACGGCAGACCGGTCCGGTTCGGTACGCTCGACTATCCAGACGGGGAAATCGTCGCACGAACAGTAAGAGAAGATACCCTCGGCGACGGGTGGACTGTTCAAGCGGATGCACTCGTCCACGAGCGAGCAGGCGGACGGCTCGCATTGTTAACGGTGTATCGTGTGCTGAGCGAAATCGGGTCGAACGACTGGGAGTATACTGGGATGGACGAAGTCCATGATTGGACGGTTGGTTCAGCGTCCCCGACTCTTCACAACATGGGTTCGAACGCCGAACCGGTCGACAATGACATGGCACAGGGAAGATATAAGAATCGCTCGGCGAGTGATGTCGGGCGGTGGCTGATTCGGCTCACCTCGCCATCGACATCGAGTATACGCTCTTCGGAAGCAGATTGTTGGTCGGGTAGAGCTGTCGCTGTGAAAGCGTAGCGGGCAAGGGTGACGCGAACGCGTCACCCGAACGCAATGTTCCCATTTGAATTGCTGAGCTCAGAGGCGAGCGCCGCGAACCTGCTGGAGCAGGTTCGCTGGCGCGAGGGCCTCTGTTGCCCGCGCTGCCGGTCTGAGTCGGTGATCAAACACGGCAGCTATCGAGAGTACCAGCGGTATCTCTGTAAGGATTGCGACCGCACGTTCAACGACAAGACCGGCACGATCTTCGCGCACGCGAAGATCGGCCTCGACAAGCTGTTGTTCGCGTTCTACTCGTTGCTCCGGTTCAACACGAGTATCCGCCAGTTAGACGCTGAAATTGACGTGTCGTATCGCTCACTTCGCCGGCGCGTCGAGCAGTTCGCCAGAACGCTCGACGCGCCAGCCATCAACCTCGTTGGCCCGGTCGAGATCGACGAGTTCTACGTCTCTGCCGGGAAGAAGGGCCGCAAGCGCGACCGAGAGTCGCGCTCGCGTGCTCTCTCGAAACGCGGACGAGGAACGTATGAGGAGGACAAACCACCAGTGTTCACGCTCGTTGATCGCGGCACCGGTCAGCGATACGTCGTCCCGGCGAAATCCGCCGACGAAGCGACGGTGCGACTCCTTCTCGAAAACCACGAGAAGGAGTCGCTAACCGTCTATACCGACGGATTTCGGGCATACGATCCACTTGACGATGATGAGGACTTCCACCGAGAATCAGTAATTCACGGTGACGGCGAGTACGTTGATGGAGACGCACACGTGAACACGTGCGAGAGCCACGCGTCGCTGGCGCGACGGTGGCTCTCGCCACATCGAGGCGTCTCAAAGGACAAACTGACAGCGTATCTTAGACCGTTCCAACTTCGGCGACGAATCCTCCGCAAACCGGGACGAGAAGCACTGAAACAGATTATTCGAGAAGTTCTCTGACTCACCAACAATGTACTTCACAAGAGCGTCGAGTATAACTCACCAGTTTTTCACCGACATTAGCGATCAAATCGCTCCCGAGTCCGGTGATCTCCTCGTCGAGTGTAGGCCGACGCTTCATATTGACGAGGCTGGATTCTTCGGCGGTTCGGATCAACGAGAAATGTCACTTGAGCTCGTATACGGCGAGATTACCGGGTGAGCCGCTGCTGTCTGTCCCGGTCCATACACCCGCTCTATTGAACAGCTGTTTCCGTAAGGAAATTGAAATAGACCGTTGTCAAGTGCTGCATTGATATCTGAGCTGAGCTGCCAGAAAATACTTATTTACTTCCGAACGCATTGACGTATGAATCGGAGGGCTGCCCTGACCGTCGTCACAACCGCAACTGCTTCGGCCCTCGCTGGCTGTGGTGGCGTGGATATCGGCACCAGCGGGGCTGGTGATGAAGAGGATGACCACAAGGAGACTGACGCAAATAATAATGGTGCGTCTCAAGAAAGCGATGCCCCGACACACGACCCGCCGTGTGACTCTCCTGCATACATCTTTGATCAGGACAACCAGAGAATATCCTTCGACTTTGCGATGTGGATGATATGGGGTGATATCAACACAACCTCATCAAGCATGAACCGGGAACGCGGCAACGTCAGCGATATTGAGTGGAACGTTGGCGATAAGATCGCCCGAGACAATAGCGTCTATGAAATTCAGGTCGCGGATGGGGCCCTAGTTATGGAACCAACCAACGGTGGGCAGCGATAATCGTACAGCACCGGTGAACAATTCGGCTTCAGACACGAAGTCTGGGAAGTCAAGGAGATCACTGCCGACACAGTCGTGCTTGAGTTGGCCAGCCCAGCGCCACCGTCTCCGTCTCTCAAAACTGGATGGAGCGACGGCGATTATGTCAATCTTGACGGTGATATCTTCGTCGTCGATATCGAACCGGAGTCTCGAATATATCTTTGCCGACTTGAGGAGATCGACCAGTGAAAGCTGCTGGGCATGCTACCTCGCTGATAATAGCTCTAGTACGTGGCCACGCTGGTTGTCTAGAACCGATATATTTTCACTGCGTGGATCACGTTGGTCCCGCTTGGCTCCGGTATGCATCAAGGGCAACGCCAAGCCCCATCGCAAAAGCGACCCCCAGCGCTAAGCTCTCGAACAAAAGCCCAAGCCCGATGCCCATGCCAGTCCCACCTACAATCCCCGCGCCATTCAGTTCTGGATTTTGCTTTGAGACTCCCCAGACACCATATTCCAAATATAATATACTGAAAAGCCGTTGATTCACGTATTACAGTACGTCGTATATTTTGAATCAAATTCCTCCGGCGGCGGCTGTTGGAATTGCGAATCCACATCCTTCGATTCATACGGGTTCTCCAGAACATCCAGTAGACGACGGAATTTGGATAGGTCCTTCTTTTCCAGATACTCATTCAGCGCCTCTTCTACCAAGTAGTTGCGGGGGATGTAGCGAGGATTGGCTTCCGCCATCAGTTGCTTGTCCAAGCCAACAGCAGCTAACTCACTCTGGAGGTGGTTGAACTCCGTAGATGAATAGACTGGGGCCGCAAAGGTGCCGGGATTTTCCAATTCGAGGAACGTATTCGTATAGTCTGCGCCTGACTCGCGAAGCCAGTCTACGAACCTATCTATTAGTGGTTTCTCTCCATCTGATTTGATTCCCAGCTTCTTTCTCATCATGCTGTAGTACTTCGCATCGAATGTTTCGTCAAAATTGCCCAGCGTGGCTTCTAGCTCATCAAAGCCGTGAGCTGATTCGTCGAAGAGCGGCTTGAGGGATTCCGCAAAGCGTTCGAGATTCCACTTCAGGATATCTCGTTGGCTCCCGAAGGAATATCTACCCCTTTTATCGACTGAGCTGAAGACGGTGTCCTCGTCATAATAGTTCATGAAGGCACATGGGCCGTAATCAAATGTTTCTCCGTCTATACTCATGTTGTCTGTATTCATGACGCCGTGTATGAATCCGACCCGCATCCAGTCAACAACCATGTCTATAGAAGACCGCATAACCTCATCAAAGAATTTCACGTATTTTTTATCAGCACCATCCAGGTGGGGGTAGTGTCTGTCGATTACGTAATCGGTGAAGCTCGCGAGTTCTTCGGGGGCTCGGTGTGCAACATATTGGAACGTCCCGTATCTAATGTGGCTGTTCATCACCCTCACGAGGACGGCTCCGGGTTCCGTTCTCCGCCTCTGTACTGATTCTTCGGTTTCTACGACCGACAAGCTCCTAGACGTTTTTATACCAAGGTTCTGCATCGAATACGAGTAAATATACTCTCTGAGCATGGAGCTAACGGTCGCGTTTCCGTCCCCTCTTCCCGAGTAAGGAGTTCTGCCAGAGCCTTTCAATTGAATATCGTATCTACTGCCATCGTGTACGTGCTCGCCCAACACCATCGCCCTTCCGTCGCCAAGGACAGTGAAATTCCCAAATTGATGTCCTGCATATGCTTGGGCGATCGGCGCTTCCAGCGTATCCTGCCCTGAAAGGAGCTGGCTGTCTAAGTCCTCTTTGTTTAGGCCGAGGGCATCACATAGATCCGCATTAAGAACTAGAACCTCCGGGTCATCGATGTTCTTTGGCGTCGCTCCCGAATAGAGCTTGGAGTCCAAGTCTTTGTAGCTCGTATCAAATGAAAAAGCCATGTGTTATTCTGTAGTAGCGGTGGCGCAAAAGCGTTGGCCCGCCAGCACTCGAACTGCAAACCAGTGCCGTGTGTGCCGGTCGAGAACACCTCCGCCACCGATTGACGATTGACAGTCGTCCGGGGTTGGTGTCGACGAGGTCGTCCAACAACCGACCCACTCTGAAGGCGGGAGTGCAAAATAGTTCACGTTTCAAAAGCTGTATTTTCAAATTGAGTCTAAAACCTTGGGATTTGCCAGTATATTATCACTGTTTCCAACCGATGCTTCAATCGAGAGTGCCAAATGGCTACTCAAAATAAACGAACTACCACGAAATTGTTCGGCCGAGGAGTCTCATACGGGACGAGCGGCCAGTGGAACAGTTACTGGTTGCTATTCCTCCGACTTGTCATGGGTTGGTGGTTTTTCAGCAGTGGACTGTCAAAGATCGTCGAATACGGCGTGCTGTACGACGCCCACGGCTGGATGATGTTCGGCACTGAGGGAACCATTGTCTACCCAATTACAGCATGGTTCGCCGCTAACGCAGTCTGGTTGCCGAACCTGCTCATCCCGTGGGGACAGCTCCTGATCGGACTGGGACTGATAGTCGGCTGTCTAACCAGACTTGCTGCAGCCAACGGAGCTGTCCTGATGTTTTTCTTTTATTTCGGGAACGCCGAATGGGGGAATGGATTCGTCAACGGAGACCTGTTCGGGCTGTTGCTATTCCTAACCATTATCGTATTCGCCGCTGGCCGCGTTTGGGGAATCGACGCCTACCTAGAGGGAACCAACTACGTCAAAAACCGGCCGAAACTTCGGTACATCTTGGGCTAAGGTGACTGCAATGACGAACAACACACTCACGACCGCAGATCGAATCGCCATGCTTGGCGGCGGCAGCCTAATCCTCTGTGGGATCGCCGTCATGGGGCTAGTCAACGAACTCGCTGGAGCGCCACACATCCCTGTCGAGGAGGAAGGGGTTATTGTAGCGACCCCCGTCGTCGCGCCAGAACTCCGGGCCTACGTCGTTGGGTTCGGCTTGGTTGTGTGGCTGTTCTACGGGCTATACAAGCTTGCCGCAGCGCCCGGCGGCGACGGTGAACGGGAGCGAGCAAGCCCGACAGCGTGAGGGGCACGGTCGTTGGTGAGGTACATAGAATCGCTCTGTGAACCGCTTCAATCGGGTGTTCGAGACCGGTGCCGGTCGAGAACGCCCCCTGCTCGAACACATCGATAGAGGGGTGTCCCCCACGGCTCCAACATGACTGCCGGACGCACTCAACGACTTGCACGACGCCGTGGATGCGGCTGCCGCCGTGTGGATTCACCAGCCACGGCCGCGAGCCGATACAGGCCCACAAGTCCATCGACATTGAGCTACGAAAGATTCGAGGCACAAGACTCGCCATTCATTCTCGCCAAGGCGCGGGATGCTCTCGCTGTGTTAAGATCTAGACCGACGACACTGGTGTTGTCGGTCAAAGCGAACGAGGTCAATGTCGTCCCACCGGGTCGAATCACTCCGTGTGACTCTCGGCGCGAGGAAGCCACAGCGTGACGGTGCTTCCGCGGGGGTCGTTGTCCGAAATCTCGACTTCCCCTCCGTGGTCGGTGACGAGCCAGTGAATGTGCGATAGTCCGATACCGCTACCGTGTTTCAGCGGGTCTTCGGCATCAAGCTCAACCGCAGTCCGTTCCTGCGGCGGAATACCGGGGCCGTTATCCGACACTTCGAGCCGAACCCGCTTTGCGTCGCCCCCCGGCGTCTCGACTGTGATTCCGACCTTCAGAACCTCGCGATCGTTGTGGACAATGGCGTTCTCGAGCAGCTCGAACAGGAGCCGCCGGCAGGTCGCTGCACCCATACGAACCACGACCGGCTCGACGTCGGTGTGAATCTCCGCGTCCGGATACAGCTCCCGCGCGTCGGCCACGAGCTCCGGTATCACTGTCTTTGGGCGACAGACTGCCCCGCCGTCGTAGTCGTGGTCGATCCGCTGCTGGAGCCGGGTGATCTTCTCGCTCGTCTCGGTGAGGGCGTCCGCACGCTCGAGTATCCACTCCAGTTGCTCGTGTGCCTCGCCGTCTAACTCATTGGCGAGGAGTTCCGCGTTCCCCCTGATCGCCGCCAGTTCGTTACGCACGTTGTGTCGCAGGACCCGGTGGAGTTCCGAGAGCCGCTTTTCCTTCAGCTTTCGCTCGGTGATGTCTTTCTGAACGGCGACGAAGTTCGTGATTTCATCGTCCTCGACGATAGGGGCAATCGTGTGTTCCACGTAGTACAGTTCGCCGGACTTGCGCTGGTTGACTAGTTCGGCTTCCCAGACCTTTCCGGAGAGGACCGTCCCCCACAACCGGTCGTAGAAGCGGTCGTCCTGCTTGCCGGATTTGAGTACACGGGGCGTCCGACCGACAACTTCCTCGCTCTCGTACCCCGTGACAGATTCAAAGGCGGAGTTGACGTATTCGATGACGCCCGCAGCGTCGGTGATGATGACCGAGTGACCGGCCTGTTCGACAGCCTCGCGAAACACCTGCAGTTCGCGTCTGGACTCCTCGCGCTGGGTCACATCGTGGATAATCGAGAACAACAGCGTCTGCCCCTCGATTGTGACCGGTGAGGAGTGGACTTCCACGTCACGGACATCACCGGATTCGAGACGGTGTTCGAACAGGAAGTGATTCCGGTCTTCGCGTTTGGCCCGCTCGCGCTCGCGGGCGATCTGTTCGGGAGAAAGACAGTTGATCTCTTGGATCGACATCTCGTGGAGCTGGTCGGCGTCGTAGCCATAGAACTCGACCGCCGACCGGTTCGCCTTCTCGATCCGCCCTGAGTCGGGATCGATGAGCAACATCGGCGCGCTGTGTCGTTCGAACATCGCCCGGAAACGCTGCGCCTCATGACGGAGCTGCCGCAGCACCACGAGCGCACCCGAGACGCCGCTCTCATCGAAGAGGGTGACACGAGCGTCAACGGGTACGGACGTGGCCTCGGGCAGCCCCGCCTCGACCTCGACCCGGCGGTCGCTATGGGTTCCCGAGCGGACATCCTCAATCGCCGCCGCGAGGTCATCGAACCCACGGTCGATGAACGGTTCGAGAGCGGCGAGTGGCTCCCCAAGCAAAGCGTCGTCCGAGGTATCCAGGACGTCAAGCAGTCGTTGGTTCGCATACGAGAGCCTTCCCTGCTTGTCGACGGTAAAGAGCGCATCCGAGAGACTATCGAGGACGGCGTGCCCGTCGATGTCTCCATATTCCGTCCCCATCACCTCAGGACAGGGCGGCCCGGATATTAACTTTTGCAGGCTAAGTCCCGTCCTCAAGGAGCCTGCGAAGCAGGCGAGTAGGCAGGGGTAGTTCACCGTGTCGTGATCTGTACGATGAGCCTGCTACACGTGCAGGATATGCCTATGTCGTTGAGATCGGGCCGAAGATCGAATCCCGAATGTTCTGCGACGGTGACCTAGCGGCGGTCAGAGACGACGTGACGGCGTCGATGACCCGCATCGCCGAGTTCTCATTCGAGCAGTACACTGCTGGTGAGCACTGTCAGTGGTGTCAACACAACCAACTGGCCTGCACACCGGATTCGTTCACTGTCGGTCCAGGATTTGAGGAGTGATCAGTCGAAGCCGCGTGTTTGGACGGACGGTATTCCCGTCTTCACTGAAAGACAGTGCTGTCATAACCTCAATTTCAGATATGAACGCCACGGAAATCGGAACAGCGCCAAACGTGTCTTTCGAGAAATAACACGTCGAGCTACCATTTCTCAAACTGTTTCACCCACGCCGAAACGGACATCGCCGGCAAGTGGCTTCGATCCTTCGCCTTCACATGGAATCAGCGTATCTGAACACTACCAGAGAGATGGCATGACGTGTTTCGACGAGTCAAGTCGTGAGCTGTCACGGCGTGAGCACGCACGCTGTGTTCGACGAGTGCTAATACATCTGTCTCCTTCCGGAACCGCCATTCTGGAGGCGGGCACAAGAGATTTGTCAGCGGGGTCGTGAGCGTGCAGTATGCGACGACGCGCCCTCCTCGCCGCCACTGGAACAGCCTGTGGTGTCCTCGCTGGCTGTCTCGACATCGACTCACGCTTCAGCGGTTCCCCTGCCGATGCCCGCGAGTCGCTTGACCTAGCTGTGCCTGAAATCCAGTTGCGGACGTCGTATCTGTATCCCACACATCCTGATGCGGCGGCGGTCCGTGCCGGCGGGAGCGACCAGTTTATTTTCCTCGATGTCGCGACCGAGTCGACGGTGTCGTATCAAGACATCTCATTGCAGCTCGAGGGGGAAGCCGAGACACCAGTTGAGCGAGTGGGACGTGAGACGATGGATTCCGTCTTTCATCACGGCTGGATGGCCGACTCGGCGTTGCCGGCCCGCCCGTATGAGGGCGGCGACGGGTTGGTCGGGTTCTCCGTTCCGCGCGATATCGCTCCGGTCGAATCCGCCACGCTCGTCGCCGAGACAAAAGAGAAACGCGGTGAGTGGTCGGCTCCCGCCGAGACGGTGGCGCAACTGCATACCCCTCCCGAATTCGAGGCGTCACTGTCGCTGCCAGAGGAGATTGTCTGGGAGAGTACCTTCGAGGCGGAACTCAGCGTGACGAACGACGGCGGGCGAGCAGGCGTCTTCGTCGCCGTTCTGGGCGTCGAATCCGCGATGCACCCCAACAGAATTACCACGACAGTGCCCGCCGGCGAGACGGAGACCTGGACGACCCAACTAGAGTATCCATCCCCGTTCGAAGGCGGCTCTGATGAGCCACGTGCGTCGGTGACGTACGAACTCGATTCCGGCGAGGAGGTTGTCACGGCGACCACCACGGTCGTCGCCGACTGACGCACATCTCCGTGTCGGGCTGTGCTAATTTAACTGCACACGCAATCTCCAGGGGATAAACCACACACAGCATGACAAAATCTCTCCCCAACACCTAATACAGTACAGATACAATTCTCGTATATGCCCGTCGATTTCGAAACACACGAACCTGGAAACCCCCGCGTGGACCTGTCAGAAGGGACCAACGCGAGGCGATTGCTGGAGTTCCTGTTGAAGACACCGTCCGTCGGATACACGCCAGCGGAATTGGCAGAAGAAACAGGGGTCCCGCGTGGGAGTGTTGGACCGACATTGAACCGGCTCGAAGCTGCGGGGCTCGTTCGTCACAAGGAACCGTATTGGGCAGCCGCGGAAGACGACCGGATCGCAGCAGCAACGGCTGCCTTCATTGGGGTCGAGACGGTAGCTTCCACGTACAGCGATGACTGGTACGCTCAGAACGACGGGTGGGATGAAGAATTGCCCGACCTGAGCGACGAGGAGACGTAGCGAATGGCGTATTCGCAAGGCGCTATCGTCATCGCGGACGACCCGTTCGGCAACAACCCGAAACGCCCGTACCTAATCCTCTCGAACGATCACGTCCCCTTCCACGGCCAAGAGTACGTTGCGGCAGTGATCACGACGACGGCTCGAACTGAGGCCGTTGAACTCACTGCCAACAGGCTCGAACGGGGACAACTCCCCCGGACGTCCTACGTGTCTCCGTGGTCAGTTCTCACGCTCAAGGACTGGATGATCACGAAACAACCCGCAGAAGCGAGTGACGCGACCGTCGATGAGGTGCGACAAGAATTGGACACATATCTTCAGACTGGATAACCAATATTCGGGACGGTTGCATGTGCAACTATTCAAGGATTCGCGCGTACTGATAGCGGCGTGCTACTGCCGGTACATAAGTGTGGGTGGAAATTCCGGGAGACGTTCTTGTCAGCGAGTTATTCTGAGACAGGGGGTTTCGAGAACCCTTCCGTCGACCCTCCGGGGGTGTGGCTGGTATTGCCGGTTGACGGAAACAACCAAGTTCAAGCACGGTGTACAACCGCTTACGTGCCGCTTTCCGGCATGGTTCCAGACGAACCCTTGTGGGGTTGAAGCGCCGATCAGGAGCTCTACGACGAGCTGGCAGAGCGTGTTTCAGACGAACCCTTGTGGGGTTGAAGCATGATCGAAGACCAACCCGAGGAAACGGAGGATCGGGTTTCAGACGAACCCTCGTGGGGTTGAAGCTCCCGTCGAGGCCGTCCACGATGGCGGTGTTGGTGTCCGGAAACGCGTTGAACTGAAAGGCAGCGCTCGGAAGTCGCCGGTGACACCGTATTCGCTCGCACCGAAGAGCAGTGACAGAGATACGTGGGAGTTCAACGTCGGCCTTGCTACCGCTGTAATTCGTCGAATAGCGCTTGAACGTTCGACCTAACAGCATCGCGTATTGCCCGTGCTTCCTCGACAGTCGCGTCATCAGGGTCGGCAAGCGCCCAGTCGCGAACGTCAACGGTTGTCTCCAACTCAAGAGTCGAACAGCCCATCGTCGCGACAACGTCACATTGCTCAAGCTCTGCGGGCGTGATTTTTTGTGGTGACCTCTCAGCGATGTCGATGTCAACCTCCTCCATAACGCGGATGACGATGTTATGGACGGATTCAGCCGGGGCAGTGCCGCCAGTGACGATGTCGACTTCTGCTTCGAGACCGCGTTTGTTTCGTTCCTGTTCAGCAAACGCCGTGGCCATCTGGCTTCGGCCCGCGCTCTGGACGCAGACGAAGCCGATGCGTGTTGTCTCTGTCATACGTCCCCCATAATCCTATCGAGCGTGATGATTTCGGCGATGTTGCCGCCGTATCCGGCGGTCCGGCGGATGCTCTCCAGCAGCCGCCCGTAGAGGTAGACCTCCGGCGGTGGGTCTTCATAGAGCCGACGGTCTAGTTCGTCGATTCGCTCATCGACGCTGTCGCGGCGCAGCAGCGCTTCACCGGTATTGCCGTCGAGTGCCGTCCTGACAACCCGACGGGCGTCGGCGGCAACGGCTTCGAACGCACTGGCGAGTTCATTGCTCGGTGGCGCTTCAAGCCGGGACCCGACATCGGCGATGCGTTCGGCGTGGTCAGCGATGCGCTCAAGTTGCCGGGCGACACGAAACTGTGTGAAAACAGTTCGACGCCCCGCCCGGAGCGTCTCGACTTCCCGAATGTCGGTAAGGATGCGGCAGAACTGGCGGCTCACCAACGCGAACAGCCGGTCGACGTCATCATCCCGTGAAATGATATGGGCGGTCATTTCCTCGTCGGTTTCGCTGGAGAGCACGCTGGAAACAGCGTTTTCGTGCATCGACAGCGCAATCTGTCGTATCTGGTCGACGGTGTCATCCAACGAGATCTCGGCTGGGTCAAGCAGGCTTTTTGCCAGCAGCTCCCGTTCAGTCTCGCTGGCGATTTCCATCCCGACGAGGTTCGTTATCGCCCGGGTGGCCGTTCGACGCTGTACCGCAGAAAAGCCAGTATCAGAGGTCACGGCTATCTCGTCTACGCCGGCGGCGTAGGCTGCCTCAACCTGCTTTTTGATAGCGTCGTCGCCAACCGTATCGACATCGATGTGGGTCCGTTGGGCTTGGCCGTCCGCATCAGGACGGGCGACAACCAGCCGGTCATCGAACGGATAAAGATACACGGGCGATCCGGAGCCGATGTCGCGGTCATTGGCCCAGAACTTCGGGATTGAAACCGTGTATGTCGATCCACCCGTTACCTGCACCTTCCGTTCTATCGGGCCGCCGTCCGGGAGCGTTCGGTCGGTCATCAGTAAATCAGTTCGTCGTCGTGTTCGGCCATGTAGACGGTTCGAGCACAGATGTTCACAGCGTGGTCGCTCACTCGTTCAAGGTCACGGACTGTCAACAGCAGCCGGGAGGCGTCCTCAACGACGGCCTCTATATTATCGTTGTATTGGGTTTCGATGAGGTCCTGCATAACGGCTTCGCCAGCCTCCTCACAGAGCCGGTCGATTCGGTCATCACGGGCGGCGATTTCGCGTGCCCGGTCGGCGTCGGCATCGGCATAGGCAGCCATCGCATCGCCAACCATGGCTCCGGCTTCGGTACCGATATACGATATATCGATCTCGGAATATCGGTTCTGCTCGGCTTCGATGGCATAGCCCGCAAGGTTCGTTGCGAAATCCCCGATTCGTTCGAGGTCGGTGATGATCTTGAACGTCGAGGCGATGAACCTGAGGTCGCCAGCAACGGGCTGCTGGAGGGCAAACAGCTCAATGCAGTCGCTTTCGAGATCGAGATACAGCTGGTTTACGTCCTCGTCACCCTCGATAACCGACTGAGCCATTGGTTCGTCTTTTGTTTCCATCGTCGTCAGTGCCCGGTTGTACCGGTCCAAGACAAGGTCGCTCATCGAAACGACATCCGACCGGAGCTCGTCGAGCTTTCGCTGGTAGTCCTTTCGTGCCATCGTTAGCCGAACTTCCCGGTGATGTAGTCTTCAACACGGTCGTCTTCCGGATTCTCGAAGATGTTCGTCGTATCATCGAACTCAACGAGGTTGCCACCGGTGAGAAAGACCGCCGTTTTATCCGAGATGCGGGCGGCTTGCTGCATGTTGTGGGTGACGATAATGACGGTGTAGTCCTCGACGAGTTCGTCGATGAGGTCTTCAATTTTCGAGGCGGCGACGGGGTCCAGCGCCGATGTCGGTTCGTCCATGAGGATGACCTCCGGGTCGGGCGCGATGGCACGGGCGATGCAGAGCCGCTGTTGTTGGCCACCCGACAGATCGAGGCCCGATGAATCGAGTTGGTTGTTGACCTCGTCCCACAGTGCCGCACCACGGAGGGCGCGTTCGACGTCCTCGTCACTTGCGGGTTCGCCCTGTACCTCGAGTCCGTAGACAACATTCTCACGGATGCTTTTGGGGAACGGGTTGGGTGTCTGGAACACCTGTCCGATTTTCCGGCGCAAGGCCACGGGGTCGACGTCATCGTCGTAGACGTTCTTGCCCTTGAATACGACCTTGCCATCGACCCGGCACGCGTCAATCTGGTCGTTCATCCGGTTGATACACCGCAGGAACGTCGACTTTCCACATCCCGAGGGACCGATGAGTGCGGTCACCTTGTTCTCGGGGATGTCGATGCTGACGTCGTCGAGCGCCTGCTCGTCGCCGTAGTGGACGTCGAGGTGTTTCGTTTCGACAACGGTTTCGTCGGGCTGGTCGCCCCGTTCGGTCGCGTCTGTCTGTACGTCGGTCGAAATGAGTGAGTCGTCTGTTTCCTGTGTTGCCATCCTTATATCTCCGTTTCGTACTTGTTCCGCAGATAGACTGCAATGCCGTTCATCACCAGCATGAACGTCAACAGCACGACGATACCCACCGCCGCAAGATGGATGAAGTGCTGGCTCGGTTCGGCGGCCCACGAGTAAATCTGGGTCGGCATACCGCTGAAGCGGTCCATCAGGCCTCTTGGCATTCGGTTGACAAACAGCGCACCCACCATCAGAAGCGGTGCGGTCTCCCCGATAGCACGCGCAAGCGCGAGAATTGTCCCGGTAAAGATGCCGGGGAGTGCCGCGGGGAGGACGACCTTGCGGATGGTTTGCCACTGGGTCGCGCCAGTTGCGTAGGACCCACGACGGACGCTGTCGGGGACCGCCCGCAGCGCCTCCTGACTGGAGACGATAATAATCGGCATCACGAGTAGCGCCAGCGCGACCCCACCGACTAAGACGATAGGCCCGAGGCCGATACCGTTCCGAAGTGCCGCCAGCGCCAACAGTCCGTAAACGATGGAGGGGACGCCGGCGAGGTTCGCGAGGTTCGCCTCAATGAGCCGCGTGATGCGGTTGTCGGGGGCGTACTCCTCGAGATAGATTGCCGAGCCAACGCCGATGAAGAACGACAGGAACGCCGTAAGCGCCATCAGCATCACCGAGGCGACGATTGCACCCCGAAAGCCGGACAGCTCGGGACGCCGGGACCCATCACGGGTGACGAAATCGACCAAACTGATGTTGAACTCGGTCAGACCGACGTAGAAGTCGGTGATAACGTCGAAGATGAGTACCCCGAGCGCGACGACGCCGAACATCGCCGCCCCGAAGAGGAGGTACTTGAACAGCCGATTCTTCAGGTGCTCCCAGCCAAGGTCGACGTCGTCGAAGAGACCCTCTCCGGTCGGGGTGTCGGCCGGCGTGCTCATCGGTATTCCTCCTGGAAGCGGCGCTTCATATAGTCGTTCAGCAGGTTCATCGACAGCGTCATCACGAACAGCAACAACCCGACGGCGAACAGCGACTGATATTCGATGGTGCCGACCGCGGAGGTTCCGCGGGCCATCGAGACCATGTACGCCGTCATGGTCATGATTTCGTCGAAGGGGTTGGCGGTGATGTTGGCGTTGAAGCCCGCCGCCAGCGTTACGGCCATCGTCTCACCGACGGCCCGCGACACGGCGAGGATGTAGGAGGCGAAGATGCCCGAAATCGCGGCGGGAACGACGACGTTGACTGACACATCGTACTTTGTTGCGCCGAGCGCGTAGGCGCCGTTCCGCAGGTCGTCCGGAACGGCCTGCATGGCGTCCTCGCTGATCGAGGAGACCATCGGGATCGTCATGATGCCGACAACCAGCATGCCGGAGAGCATGCTGTAGCGGCCGATGTTGATGCCGAACAGCGCGTCGGCGATGGGGCCGAGGACAACGGGGTTGATGAACGCGATGGCGAAGTATCCGTAAACGATCGTCGGGATGCCTGCGAGCACCTCAAGCGTCGGTTTGAGCTTCGACCGGACCCCCGGCGCGGCATACTCGGAGACGTACAGCGCTGTCGCCGTCCCGATAGGGATGGAGACGAACGCTGCTCCAACCGTAATAGATAGCGTCCCGAAGACCACCGGGAGGATACCATGGGCGGGTGTCGCGTGCTCAGGTGCCCACCGCGTGCCCGCGAAGAACTCGGTGAAGGTGATTTCCTGCTGGAACGGCTCGCCGAACAACAGCGCATGGGAGAGCCGCGAACTCCAGAAGTAACTGGTCGCGTTATCCAGGAGCACAAAGAAGATAGCCAGAGTTGTGAGGACTGTGATGGTGGCACAGCCGAACAGCACCCGCCGGGCACGGCGGTTCTGTATCTGGTCGGCCTGCGTGCCGCTGCCCTTCGTTATCCCCGGATCGGGTTGCGATTCGGTTGCCATCCTGGAATCCTACTCCCGCTGGACCGTGAGGTCGTCCGGGCTCGCTCCAACCTGGTCGAGCCAGCTGTCGATCTTGTCGTGGTTCTCGTCGGTGACCTCCGGCGGCGCGGCGAAGAAGCCCTCGTCGCGGGCGTAGTCTTGTGCATCGTTCGTATAGAAACGGGCGAACGACCCGATGAGGTCGGTTCTCTCTTCGAGACTCGCCAGGTTGAAATACGCAAACAGCGGTCGGGCCAGCGGCGAGTAGTCCCCCGATTCGACGTTCTCCCGCTGCGGCAGGAAGAAGCCATCCACCGAGTCGCTCTCGACGGGGACGGCCTCGATGGGCTGGTCGTCCTCAATGGCACGCAGGTAGCCGACGCCACCCCAGCCGAAACCGTCGATGTTGTCAGCGACCGCACCCATGATTTCGTTCGTCTGGCTTGTCGCCGAGTAATCGTCGCGGATGTTCCCGATCTCGCCGTTAATCGCCCGGGTGAAGTAGTCGAAGGTCCCCGAGGCGGAGTCCCGCGCGTGCAGCGCGATCTCTCGGTCGGGCCACTCCGACCGGATGTCGCTCCAGGTTTCGACATCGGACTGGAACTCCCAGACCTGCTGGAGTTCGTCCAAGGTGATGTTGTCCACCCAGTCGTTCTCGGAGTTTTTCACGACTGCGAGCCCGTCGAGGCCGACCTCAAGGTGGTCGTAGTTGACGTCGTTTTCGTTACAGAGGTCGACCTCCTCGTCGGTGATGAGGCGACTCGCAGACTGGACGTCGGAGTTCTGTCGACAGAACTCCTGGAAGCCAGCGCCGGTTCCCTGCGGGTCGACATCTACGAGGACGTCCGGAAACTCGTTGGAGAAGTTCTCGCCCGCCCACGAGGTGATGGGAGCGACGGTGTTGGACCCGGAGGCGTCGATGGTACCCGAGAGGCCGTCGCCGCCCCCGCCACCGAGACAGCCAGCCAGCCCAAAAGCCGCTGCAGCGCCGGTGGTTGCGAGCACGCTACGACGAGATACTCGGTCTGATGGGGTGTGTGCCATCACCTGTGGCTTCCGAAGAGATGTATAAAACCGTCGCTATGAGGGGTCTAGACGGTCGTATACCTATCTATTCCAAGAGGTAGCGGTACAGGAGACTATATACATCTATATACATCCATTCGAAGAGCAGTGTGGAGTTCTATTAATCATATACGGCGACACTCGTCGGAGTGAACTCCCCCCGGGTCAAGCCCCGGGACAGTCGCCTCGACCGCCTGTACATACGCACGGAGCTACCCTAGTGCGGCCATGTCTCTCCCCCGATTCGTACTGTTCCAAACGATATCGAAGATATGCTCGCTTACATCTTCAGTCCAAACGCTACCTATAAAAGCGAGGTTTCGTTTCATTTATATGCTGCGTCGATAAACACGGTGGCACGCAAGCAGTAGCACAAAAAGTCCGGTACGACTATGACTCCGATACCATCGCTCCGGGGAGTTCTGGCAGCTCTTTCCGGGACAGACGCAACCGTTGAATGCCCTACCTGCGCGGCGAGTGTTGACGTTAGCGATTCGGAGTGTTCTTCCTGCGGTGCTGTGCTGCTCGTCGAGTGTCGGAGCTGCGGTGAAACAATCGGTGCCAGTACTGATGCATGTCCGGCGTGCGAGAAGTCTGATTTCGGGGTTTTCAGGATTGATTGATATTTTTCACGATGTTCCGAGAGCATTCAATTCTTCTCAAATATTCGCTTCTGCGCCCACGCGGAGGGGGATGTCAATATGCGATGTTGCTTGTCCTAAGCCTCGTGGTCCGGCGGCGACCGGAACCCCTCAGCGACGAGTTCGCCGGCACCGCCGGGCGAAAAAACGGTCACAACATCCTGCGGCTGGATTTCGGTATCGCCCTTGGGCGTGATGACGGTGTCGTCGCGCTCGATTGCAATAACGAGCGTCTGTTCTTCGATAATGTTTTTTTGGGTCGCTTCTTCCAGCGTACAACCAACGATTGGAGCCGATTCCTCAACGGTCAGTTCGACGACTTCAGCGCCACCGGCGAGGCTCATGTAATCGGCCAGCGGTTTCCCTGGCCGGCTCTCTTCGGGACCGTAGGGAAGGTACGGGAAGTGCAGCTCCTGCTGAAGCAGAAACTCGTCTTCGATTTCGATGTCCAACTCCTCAATCTCGCGGCCGATACGCCGTAGGTCGTCGGTGTCCCGACCAACTGCGAGGACGTGAAGGTTGCGGCGGCCACCCATCAGTTCGCGAACGTTGATGACGCCGGGGACTGTTCCTAATTTTCGCGAAACGGCCTCAACCTCGCCGAACGGTGCATGACAAAGATAGAGATTCATCAACGAACCGTCGGCCTGCTCAAAATCGATGGTTGCTTGATAGTCCTTGATTATGCCGCGTTCTTCTAACCGCGCAATCCGGTTCCGAACAGTGGCCCCTGAGACGCTCAGGTGTTCGGCGATATCCGGCGCTGACGTATTCCGTGCATCCCCCATCAGGGCGTAGATGATCCGCCGGTCTATCTGGTCGAGCCGATGCTCGCTACCCGTGTCCGACATATCGGTATCTCGGGCCGGTAGGTGGTTTACTGTTGCGGTAACTATCTCTCGTGGAGAGCGCCCCCGGCCCAACCATTGTTACTGATTCAAAAATATAGAGAGAGTATATTTTCGATGCCGAATCTATATGCGACAGCTTTATTATTACACAATCGCTCAGAGGTGACGAAGGTATCTATGACAGACCTCCTGCAACGGACGCTTGTCCCCGTTAAGAACAGCGATGACGCTATCGCGACCTGTACAGCACTTGCTGATTACCTCGACGGAGACACCAAGCTGGTCGCCATACTGCACGTCGCCGAGCAGACGGAGGGGTACATGGACCACGCTTCTCCGGAAGCTCTCCGCGAGCGGGCAAACGAACTGTTCGCCCTCTGCGGTAAGCAGCTCGACGAATCGTTACCCGTCCGGACAGAGCTTCGATTCGGGACGGACGTAGTCGAGGAAATCGCCGAGGCCGCGGTGGAATTGGATGTTGATGCAATTGTGTTCCGGCCGTGCTCTGAGCGCAGGCTTACCGACCTTCTATCCGGAGACGCCGAGCGCCGGCTGCTTCGCAATGCTCCATGTCCGGTCGTCACACTCAGTGACGATGGCGGGGTGTCGGAGGTGTCCGCCTGATGTACCTGATTATCGTCGGCGCGGGGAAAATCGGGTCGAACCTCATCGAGATGGCGACCGGCGACGGTAACGACGTCGTAGTCATCGAAGAAGATGAAGCGGTCGCCGACCGGATATCAGCCACCTACGACTGTCTCGTACTGTGTGCCGACGCAACGGAAAGCGATATCCTCGAAGAGGCAGGCATCGACCGCGCCGAGGCGGTCATCAGCACGACCAATCTCGATGCCGTCAATACGATGGTAATGTTGCTGGCCCGCGAACACGATGTCCCATCGCTCGTGAGCGTGGTCCACGACCCGGCACACATCCCGATTTTCGAGCAAATCGGCGTCAACATCGTTGAGAACCCACAGAATCTCATTGCCGACCATCTCTATCACTCTGTTCGGTATCCCGGCGTGCAGGACTTCATGTCGCTTGGGGAAAACTCGGAGTTCATCGAGATCGAACCGAAGGCTGGCGCGCCGGTCACGGAACACCCGCTCTCGGAGGTACACGATCGCGGCATCCTTCCGGACGATGCGCTTGTCGCGGCAATCAAGCGAGGCGACGACGTCCTGACACCGCGAGGCGAAACCACTGTTGCAGTGGGTGACCTCGTCACCGTTCTGGTGAATGATACCGCTGTCGAGGCCGTCCTCTCTGCGTTCGGCCACGACAGCAACGGGAGGTAAGCATGGGGACGTTTTCGACTGTCGCCCGCGATGTCGGGCGTATCCTGCAGGTCGTCTCGTTGATGCTCGTTGTTTCAGCCGTTGTCGCGGTTGTCACCAGCGAGTTCTTTGCCGTGCCGGCGTTTCTGGTTTCGGCCGGTATCATGGCGGCCATCGGGACAGGTCTGGCTCAGCGGTACGCCGATGCCCCCTCGTCAGGAAAGCTTGAAGCGATGGTCACCGCCGCCAGTGCTTGGGGTGTGCTGACGATTCTTGGTGGACTACCGTTTATTTTTATCGCATGGACCATCTATCTCGACCCGCTGCCGGCGTGGGCGAATACGCCGGAGATGATCAGTGACACGACGGACGTGTTCCGGCATCCGCTAAACGGGTTCTTCGAGTCCATCAGCGGCTTCACCAGTACCGGGCTGACGATGGCAGTTGTCGAAGACGACCTGCCACGGTCGCTGCACTGGTGGCGCTCCTTTACCGAGTGGATCGGTGGTGTCGGTGTCATCGTCCTCACGGTCGCGATTCTCGCCCGCCCCGGCAGCGGTTCGCTGACGCTGTTCGAGTCCGAGGCCCGAAAAAAGAAGAGTAAGGTACTCCCGAGTGTGGTCTCGACGGTAAAGGAGATCTGGAAGATCTATCTCGGGCTGACGGTCGCGTCGATTCTCCTGTTGCTCTTTGCCGGGCCGGTCTGGGCGGCGGCCACCGGACAGGCGTCGTTCGTTGAGGAACTGCTTGCGGTACTGGGCAATGGCGACCCAGCAGTCGGGATGCCGCTGTGGCCAGCTATCAACCACGGAATGACCGGCATCGCGACCGGCGGGTTCTCGGTACACGCCGCCTCGATAGGCGAGTACGGCCCCATTATTCAGTATGCGGTCATCCCCATTATGGTCGCGGGCAGTATCGCCTTCCCGGTCCACTATCTTATCCTGAAAGGAGAAATAAAGAACTTCTATGCGGACCTACAGACACGATGGGTTTTCGGCTGGTTTGCCATCGGGTCGGTGCTGCTGACCACCGTGCTCCTGCTCGGCGGCGACGCCAGCGGCCAATTCGACACGTTTGAGGAGACGTTCCGTGCCGCGTTCTTCCAGTTCGTCTCGGCAGCGTCGAACACCGGATTCGGCACGGCCGCTATTGGCGGCGGGACGGAGCGAGCCATGTCGGCGGGCGCAACGTTCCTGTTGTGTCTGGGGATGCTTACCGGCGCAGCAGCCGGGTCGACCGTTGGTGGGCTAAAGCTCATCCGCGTGCTAACGCTCATCAAAGGGACCATCTGGCAGGTCCGCGACATCTTCGCGCCCGACCACGCGGTCCGACAACTGCAGATGGGCAAGCGGACGCTCAGCGAAGAGCAGGTTCAGGCGGAGTACACCGAGGCAGCCGTCGTGTTCGTGCTCTGGGTGCTCTGTCTCATCGTCGGCGTCGCGGTGCTACTGTGGACGCTCTCACCGGACCATCCGGCGGAGTACGTCATCTTCGACGTGATGAGCGCACAAAGCAACGTCGGGCTTGATGCCGGCATCACTGGCCCCGACATGCCCGATGCAGCGAAGGTGATGCTCATCTTCAATATGTGGATCGGGCGGCTGGAAATCATCCCGGTCGCGGTGCTGCTCGGCGCGATTTTGCAGCAGCTCAACCTCTATCGAACCGACGGGTGATACAGCGGGCAACCGCCCGCTCGGAACCACTCTCTGCTTGATATCCGGCGAGCGGAACCCCCCACCGAAAGTGACGGATGAGAGCAGGCCTGTCTTTGGTTAACGGCAGTCGATAGTCAGCGAAATATTTACTATACACTGTCCGTACGTCGCGAATATTAGAGCCGTGAAGCACGTGTCAAGACGACGGTGCGTCTCCATAGCTGCCGTCACAGCTCTTGCCGGCTGCCTGCGATTCCAAGGTGGTGCGGAAAACTCAGAAGACGAAACCAATCCCACCGATGGCGCGTTAGCTGAAGAGAGGGCGCTAAGCCCCCGTCCTCAAGGAGCGACCAACGGGAGCGAGTAGGGCGGGGATACAGCGCCCGCACGACTATCAACCACGCACAACCAACATGTTTAATAAACTATAAAGCGAAAACACAAGTACACGCGCATGGACTACAGCCCGCGTTTCAGACTCTTGCCAACAAGTAGACAGCGAGAGCTACTGGGCTGGCAGCGTGACACCGTGCGCCAAGTCTACAACCACGCATTGTACCGGCTCGACCAACTCCCCGAACGCGCCGACCAAACCGTCCGCCAACGCGTCTGGAGCGTTCGTGACGAACTCCCCGACTGGAAAACCAAGTGGGAGGAGTGGAGTAGCGTCTACTCCACCGTCCTCCAAGCCGCTGTGGAGCGTATCTACCACAGCATCACTGGACTCGCCCAGCAACGCGATAACGGGCACAAAATCGGGGACTTGAACTGGAAGAAGCCGCGAGAATTCCAGAGTTTCACGTATCGCCAGCGGGGCTTCGAACTCGACAACAAGAGTGGCCCCGAGGGTCGTGGACTTTTAACACTCAAGAAAGTGCGTGGTAAGACGCTCGAAATCCCCATCCGAATTCACCGCGACATCGACCCGGACGACATCAAACACGTCACCGTCAAGCAAGAGGCGACGGGTGCGTGGTATACGTCGTTCAGCATAGACCGAGACGAACCAGAGAAACCAGACCCCGAAGACATCGATCCCGAAGATACAGTGGGCCTTGACCTCGGCGTCCTCAACTTCATCCACGATTCGGACGGGCGGTCAATCAACCGTCTCGGCCTGTCTGACGACCGCGAACGCCTCGAACGCGAGCACCGGTCGCTCTCCCGCAAGGAATACGAGTCGAACAACTGGGAAAAGCAGCGCCAGCGCGTCGCAGAGGTCCACATGGATATGCGGAACAAGAAACGCGATTACAAGCACAAACTCGCCCACGCGTACACGACCGAGTACGACGCCGTGTTCGTCGAGGACTTGGACGTGAAGCCGATGCTGGAAGATGATGGGAATGCCCGAAACAAAGCCGAGGTGGGCTGGCGCGACTTCATCCGTATTCTCAAGCATCACGGGCGGAAACACGGCTGTCATGTGGTCGAAGTCGAACCAGCGGGGACGACGAAAGAGTGTGCCTCGTGTGGGGTGGAGACGGCGAAGCCATTGTGGGTTCGCGAACACTCGTGTCCCGCGTGTGGCTTTGAGTTGGGCCGGGATTTCAACGCGTCGCTAAACGTTCTTTCTCGCGGTCTCGCCAAGCTAGGAGTGGGTCACTCCGAAGCGACAACGCCTGCGGAGACTGCGACCGCTGTGGACTCGGTTTCCGTGTCTGCAAGTCGCGTCGTTGAATCAGGAAGCCCCTGCCTCAAGGAGCCTGCGAAGCAGGCGAGTAGGCAGGGGTAGTTCACACACCGACGCTGGGGGCGTACTGTATCAACGAACGGTCGAGGACTCGGAGAACCGGGTCGCGGCTCTGGACGGACGCGTGTTTATTTCCGAACACTACTGGGAAGCGTACGACATCGAACGGGTGTGAGCAGCCCTCGTCGGTCGAAACCCCGCGAACCGGGCGGTGTTGTAGTCGCTCCCGACCGTTGGATGGCTCTGGTGGGCGCTCCCGCATCTGTACACGATAAATAGGTAGTTAGCTCAGAAGTTCACTTTGGTTCGAACACGTACATACGGTACTCAAACCGGTAGGGCTCGCTGTACTCCTCCGGAGCTGGTGGTGGAGACGCCCCATCGACGTCGGCTGCAGCCGATTCAATCGGATTCTCATCAATCATTTGCGGGACGTGCCAAACACTGTTCGTCGTATCCATACTGAGTTTTTCGGCAGGGCCTTTGGTCGCCACCTCATCAGCGGGGAGTCATCACCGTATCTTCCCGCGAATGACTGCCGAGATGCCTTCGCTCACCAGCACAACAACGAGAATCGCAATGAGAATCGTGAGCGCAGCGTCCCACCGGAAGAAATCCAGTACCGCAAACAGCTCCGTACCGATGCCCCCTGCGCCAACAAAGCCGAGAACCGTTGATGAGCGAACGTTGATATCCCATCGGTGGGTCGTGATGCCGACGACGGCGGGGGTGATTTGCGGCACAATTCCGTACACCATAACGTCGACAGCGTTACCGCCGGTTGCTCGAATTGCCTCCGGCTGTCGAGGTTGGATTTCCTCGATCGCTTCCGCGAGCAACTTGCCGATAAACCCAATAGAGCGTACGGCGATGGCGACCACCCCCGCCAGTGGGCCGGGGCCGAAAATCACGACGAAAAGTAGCGCCCAGATAATCACGCTGACCGAACGCGTTGCCGTTACCACGAACTTGCCGAGCAGATACGTCAGCCGGTTCGGTGAGGTGTTCTCGGCTGCGAGATAGGCGATTGGAACCGACAGCACAACTGACAGACCGGTTCCAAGGACTGCGATGTTGACCGTTTCAATCATCGGGCCGACGATCTCGTAGCTGTATGCCGCATCAGGCGGATACATCCGGACGAGGAGGTCTTCCACCTCAGCCGGGGCTGACCGAACGAAATCATACCGTACCTCAAGCGTCTGCCATGCCCACGCGAAGACGACCAGCGTGAGTAATAGCCCGACAAACCGAGCGAGTCGCTGTCGGCGCGTACGGTATTCCCAGTGCGGCGGCTCGCTCATTATTGTATCCGCCTCCGGACCGTTGAGCTGATGATCTCGCCGGCCATCACGATGGCGATGATGCTGATGATGATGGCCATCGAGAAGCCGTAATCAAACCGTTCGAAAGAGGTCAAAAGCACTTGACCGAGACCGCCTGCGCCGACAATGCCGATGATGCTGGCCGACCGGATATTGATGTCCCACCGGTAAATCGCGAGCCCGACCATCCGTGGCAGTACCTGCGGCAGAAACCCATACAGTATAACGTCCATCCGGCTGCCGCCGGTCGCGCGGATCGCATCGATCTGTCCTTGGTCGATATCCTCAAGCTCGTCTGCCAGCAGTTTCGAATAAAATCCGACGGTTGTGAAAACGAGGGTGACAACGCCCGCAAACGGACCGAACCCGAATGCCTTGACAGCGATAATCGCAAATACGAGTCCGTGGAAGGCCCGCGAAAACGTGATCATCCCACGGCCGAGAAGATAGCTCAGCAGCGGTGAGACGTTCCGAGCAGCCAGAAACCCGATCGGTATCGAGATAGCGACGCCGATAATTGTCGCAACGACCGACATAGCAAGCGTCTCAATAGTCCCAGAGATGATCACCGAAATTTCATGCCGTCCAACCCCCTCAAGCGTGAGCATGCGGGTGAGCAGCGTCTGCCCTTCAGAAAACCCCAACAGCAGCCGGTCGAGGGAGATGCGGAGTTGAAATACGTTCCAGGCAAAAAAGACCACGACGAGCAGGTAAACAGCGTATTTAATCAGTTGGCTGCCGAAGACCGTCGGTCGCTGCCAAGTACGACCGTCGGGGTCGTCATGCCCAGTGTCAGCGGTCATTACCGATGGAGCTCCGTATCGTCGGACAGGGCCGGCTCACTGGATGGTGAGCTACGGGCTGACTCACGGCCGTTTCGGTAGATTTTATTTTCAATCCCCTCATCGAGCCCATCGGTCGAACCATCGTAAACGATTCGACCGTCAGCAAGCCCAACGATACGGTCAGCGTACTCCACGGCAAGGTCAACCTCGTGAATATTGAGCAGGACTGGCACGCCTTCGTCACTGGCGATTTCGGTGAGCAGGTCCATCACGTCACGAGAGGTATCGGGATCGAGGCTAGAGGTTGGCTCGTCGACGAGCATGATCTTGGGCTGTTGGATCACCGCTCGTGCAATCCCAACCCGTTGCCGTTGGCCGCCGGACAGCTCGTCCGCACGGTTGTTCTCAAGGCCGCTTAGGCCGACGCGATCGAGGATTTCAAAAGCGCGGTCAACGTCTTCCTGAGGAAACTTCCGTCGAAACCCTTTCCACGAACTGACGTACCCGAGTCGTCCGGACAGGACGTTTTCCATCACAGTCAGTCGTTCGATGAGATTGTACTCCTGAAATATCATCCCCATGTCGCGTCGGACCGCTGGCAACTGTTTTTCCGGAAGGCCGGTCACCTCACGCTCATCAAGCCACACCGTGCCGCTAGTTGGCTCGACGAGCCGATTGATGCACCGGACGAGGGTGCTTTTGCCAGCGCCGCTGGGGCCGATAATGGCGACCGTCTCGCTACCTGAAACGGTAAGGGAGACATCGTCGAGGGCGACGTCACCGGAGTCGTAGACCTTCCGAAGGGACTCAACGCGTAGCATATGCTCGTTGGACAGCCAGGGAGTTAGTCGAGGTTGTCTTCGATGTACTCGATTCCCTGTTCTTCATGCACCTGTAGCACCGGGTCGTAGTGAGTAGCGTAGTCGATGGGGGCAAACGTATCGAATCGGTTGACGATCTCGTAGAGATCCGTCCCACCGTAGTCGTAATCAAAGTGAGCCCGCTTGATTCCCTCGCGGACCTCTTCGGGGAGATTATACTGATAGCACATTGGCCCAAGGGGACGGGCGAACGGACCGGCCCAGACCACTTTGAGTTCCTCGGCGTTGATTTCGTCGTCGTTATCCATGACCTCGGGAATCGGGCCAGCTACCGGGCCGACTTCGTAGTCGCCGAGGTAGATACCGCGCACGCTTCGGAAATGACCACCGGAGAAGCTGATGTCGTAATCGTCGCCGGGGACGATTCCCTCCTGTTCTTCGAGGAACAGGGAGGGCTCGAGATGTCCTGAACCGGACGTTTGCTCGGTATGCACGACATCGCGGCCGACGAGGTCATCGACAGTATTGATGTCGTCGTTGTCGATCCGCGTGATTATCCACAACCGATTGCCAAAGGTACCGTCACCGTACGGCATCGAGAACGGGACCGCGCCGGTCATATTGACTGCGAACGGAACATTGCCGGCCGCAACCCGGGCGATATGCAGCCGCTCCGAACGGAAGGCTTCGGTCATCGCCGCGTATGAATCAATGACTTGCACCTCAACATCGCGGCCGGTTTCAGCGCTGATATTTTCAATGAGCGGGTCCAGTCCCTCCTGATACACCTGCTGTTCCTCGCCCGGCGTCCACGCGAACACGAGCGGGTCAGGGTCGATTATCTCGTCGGCTGTTTCCGGGTCACGCGGCGCTCGCCCGTATCTCGGCTCGTCACGGGGCTCGAAGTTCTCCTCGAGTTCTTCGATCGAAGCGCGAGCGAATCCTTCCTCAATGAGCCGCCCCGCCGGTTGTGGATATTCCGGATCAAGCGGGTCGAAGTCGGGAAACTCATCGTAGTTGACATCAACCTCCTCGTTTTCGCCACCAAGGCAACCTGCAAGTGCGCCAATACCAGCGGCGCCACCCACAGCTAGCATTTCACGTCGCGTCCGAGTACACTGGTCGTCCATTACCCGTTCGTACCACCCACGAGTTAAATGGGTTAATATGTTCGACGGTACACGGGGGGCCGAGCGGTTCTGCATTTCGAACCACTCGATTTCCCACTCACCCTCAGCAGTATCAAATGATTAGTCGTCCATTATATTGTTAATCGTGCATCCAACTTATACGCAAATAGGTTGAGGTAATCCAAACAAATATGCCCTGACGTTCCAACCCAAAAGCATGGGACCACGAGGTACGATACTGGAAAAGTTGGGTCGAAGCACCCTCGTTTCGACCGGCAGTGTTGGCGGAGTAGGTGGTCTGATAGGCAAGTCTACTGTGTCCGGCAGCCGAGATGACCCAATTACTCTGGCTGTTCTTGAGAACCGGTCAGGAAAATTTGCGGAGCTCGGGACCTCAAAGTGGCAAGCTAGTCGCCTCGCAGTCGAAGAGCTAAACGAAAGTGGAGGCGCACTCGGCCGTAAAATTGAGTTGATCGACCCGGACCCGGCGTCCGATGTAAAGCGGTACCGGCAACTGACCACCGAAATTCTTGAGGAGCGCGACGTAGACGCGATCTGGGCCGGCTATGCCTCTTCCGAGCGGGAAGTCGTTCGTCCGATAACGAATGCTCACAGACAGCTTTACTTCTACACGAACCAGTACGAAGGAGGGGTTTGTGACCGATATACGTTCCCTGTCGGAGCGACTGCCCGCCAGCAGCTTGGAGCTGTGCTCCCGTACCTCGTATCAGAATACGGACCGAAAATTTTCACCATTGCGGCGGACTACAACTTCGGCCATCTGTCCTCTGACTGGGTGGAGATTCTAGCAGCCGAGAACGACGCCGAGGTAATCGGCACGGAGTTTGTGCCGTTGTCGGAGACGTCTTTCGAGTGGCTGGTAGACAGAATCGAGGCCGCCGACCCCGACTTCGTCATGTCGATGCTCGTCGGGGACAACCACGCGGAGTTCTTCCGAGAAAAGGCCACCCGTGACCTCTCGATGCCTATCGGAACGTCAACTGCGATGGCGCAGGCGTTCGAACACAAGCGATACGAACCGCCAGCCTTCGCCGACGTGTACGCTGGCGTCAACTACATGGAAGAGCTCTCCACGCAGGAGAACACGACCTTCGTCGAGCGGTTTTACGAGATGTTCCCGGACGCGGACTACATCAACCAAGAAGCACAGAACAACTACGTCTCGATACATCTCTACGCGAAAGCCGTCGAGGCCGCAGGGACAACCGACCAAGATGCCGTGATAGAACAGCTGGAAAGCGGACTGTCGTTCGATGCCCCGGAAGGGAGAGTGGCCATCGACGGAGCAACACACCACATCAACCACACCATGCGAATCGCGAGGGCTGACGAAGACCACAATATCGAATTCTTCAACGAGCAGCGGATAGATGA
Organism: Natronomonas pharaonis DSM 2160; assembly: GCF_000026045.1. Classification (NCBI taxonomy): domain Archaea; kingdom Methanobacteriati; phylum Methanobacteriota; class Halobacteria; order Halobacteriales; family Natronomonadaceae; genus Natronomonas; species Natronomonas pharaonis. Next base: position 55,979 of record NC_007427.1, read on the forward strand.
GACATTTCTCTCGCAGACGGTCGGATGTGACCTCCGCGAAGTCGCCGAGACAACGCAGTACAGACCGGCACTGTTCCATCAGCAGGGGACATTCGACAGTATGCACGATGCGCTGGAAGATCGGGTACAAGATGCGCATGAATCAGAGAAATTGCGTGAGCAACTCGAAGCACGCACACAAGCGTACAGCGACGCGATGCGGGCGGCCGCAGAGGGCGACCTCACGACCCGCATGTCGACGGGCGCCAACAACGAGGCGCTGGCCGTAATCGCCGAGGAATTCAACGAGATGATCGCCGAGATGGAGCGAACACTCGCCGACATAGGTGAGTTCGCGGATGACGTAGCCAGCGCATCCCGGGAAGTCACCACCTCCACAGACGAGGTCAGAGCAACGAGCGAGTCCGTCGCCAGCTCTATCGATCAGATATCTGACGGGGCGGCCGACCAAAACGAATCGCTCCAAGTCGTTAACGACGAGATGAGCGACCTCTCGGCGACAATCGAAGAAGTCGCCGCCACCACCGACGAGGTCGCCGACGTTGCAGCCAAGACCGCAGCGGCCGGAAGCCACGGTCAAGAGGCCGCAACCGACGCAATAGCCGGCATGAATGAAACGGAGCAGAAAGCCGAGCAGGCCGTCGACGCTATCCACGAGCTTGAAGCAGAGGTGACAGAAATCGACGCTCTGATCGACCAAATTTCGGAAATCGCCGAGCAGACGAATATCTTAGCACTCAACGCCAACATTGAGGCTGCCCGCACCGGCGGCGACGGTGAGAGCAACGGTGATGGGTTCGCCGTGGTCGCAAACGAAGTCAAGGAGCTCTCTGAGGAAGTAAAGCAGGCCGCCGAGTCGGCCGAAAGTCGCGTCGAGGCGATTCAAGAGCGAACGGACCGCTCGACGACAGCGGTCGAGGCAACGAGCGAGCGCATCGCGGGAGCCTCCGAGCAAGTAACCGAAGCAGTCGAAGCGCTGGAAGAAATCGCAGCGTACGCCGACGAGACCAACGATGGTATCCAAGAAATCTCCAACACGACTGAAGACCAAGCGACATCGACTGAGGAGACAGTCTCGATGATAGACGAGGTGGCGTCGATAAGCGAAGAGACGACAACGGAAGCAGAGTCGGTGGCCGCAGCAGCAGAAGAACAGTCGGCATCGCTAGCAGAGGTTTCTGCTTCGGCGACAGAACTCTCAGAGCGGGCGGCAGAGCTGTCAGAGGCGATAAGCCGTTTTGAGGTCGGGGCCGATCTCGACGACGACGCCGTTGACACATCCGGCGCAGCTGAGCCAGGCGTCTCCGACTAGCGCACAGCGCCGGTATCGCCGATACCCAGCGGCTGCGATTCTGGGAAACGATTATGCCAACCGTTCGCACAAAATACGTGACAGGGCAAAGAGCGGCCACTTAGCTCTCGGCAGGCCGATTAGTCGTCGTCGGGGGTGTAGGCCCCTGGACGCTTCTCGATGGTGTAGACCCACAGAATCTGGTCATCCTGGACTGCCTTACAACCGAGACGAAACGCACCGATACGGAGCTTCGAATGCGGCGCACCGGTGAGTGGCTCCAGGTAGTCGCTCGGATCACGCCACTGGTCGGTGACAATCTCGTCAAGCTTCGAGACGATGCGCTCCTGCTCGTGCGGCTGGAGCTTCTCGTACTCACGTTCTGCGGGATCAGTGAGCCTCCAGTCCCATTCGTCATCACTCGCCGGCATCCATGTCCTTGTTCAGACGCGCTCGGATCTCGTCGCTGCTGTAGGTTCGCCCCTCAGCGGTCGCCAGCTGGTGTTCGCTCGCGGCGATGTCCTTCCAACCCTTCCGCGAGAACGTGGGGTGTTTCACGGCATCACGGAGCGCCCACCGGATAAACTCGCTCCGGGACGGGAAGTCTTCGGCCCGCCAAGTCGCATCAAGGTCGTCAAGGAACGCCTCCGGAATCTTGAGCGTGATGGTGGTCATGTTAGGGTCGTCATTGGCCCCTGCGTCAGCGTCGGACATACATCTGTATTACCTCCGTATTACCATAAGCATTGTCGGTGGGTCGGAGTTCACTTCCTCCCGCACTTGACTCTCGCCTCGCGCCGACGTCCCGTGTCGGTCAACACCCAAACCCGAACCGTGAGGTCCGTGAAAGTCGGGACCTCCACCAGCCCCGATGCCGCCCGATAATACACACCGCCGCTTTTCGATCCGCGTGGTCTTGGAATCCACACTGTCTGCATTTGAACCGTTTCTTCTGACGATTCCCACGCGACGTATGCTGACACATCCGGCGCAGCTGAGCCAGGCGTCTCCGACTAGCGCACAGCGCCGGTATCGCTGATACCCAGCGGCTGCGATTCTGGGAAACGATTATGCCAACTGTTCGCACAAAATACGTGACAGGGCAAAGAGCGGCCACTTAGCGGGAGTGTGAGTTCCAGAGGCTACACAAAAGCATGACCGAGACAGAACGGAACGTCGGCGAGCTAACGGACGAAGAACTGCTTGCAGAATACAAATCAACGGTAGCATTTCGGCGACAAGAACGAGAGTGGGGAGAAATCGCGCCCGAATTGGATATGAAAATCCAAGCGATCGAGGAGGAGATTCTGGAGCGAATGGGGTAAGCTCAAAGCACAGCGAGGGCGTCCAGCTGTTCGTCGGTCGCAACTGATATTTCGACGCCGCTGCAAGGTGTAGCCATTGATATGTCCGAGGACACTGGCGAGGAAACTGATGGAGAATCCGTTGCGGAGCGTCTCGACACCGTCGAAGAACAGATCGATAAGCTGGGCTTCGAGAATATCGATAGCCGGGTCAAAACCATTGAGAGCGAACAGGCAGAGCTTCGGGCCGACCTCGAGGAACTGGTAGAACGGATCCGTAGCGAAGGCGAAGAGACGCCGCACATTGACTCAGTCGAAATGCTATACGAGCGTCTTGGAACGCTCGAAACCAATATTGCGACGCTCCGAGACTCGCTCGAAGAGGTCGTCAAGGACGGCCAGTGACCTGAACATCTGGGGCACCGACTGCAGCCGTCGGTGCTGTTCCAGGCTTGATTTGCTACTACTTGTCTTCACCCGTCGAGTGCGTCCAATCGGCTGTACTCATCCTCCGAGAGTGAAATCGAGGCGGCGGCGACGTTCTCTTCGAGGTGTGCAACGCTCCCGGTCCCCGGGATGGGCAACACCATGTCCGAGTGCTCAAGCAGCCATGCGAGCGCAATCTGGTAGATTGTGGCGTCGTGTGCGTCGGCGATCGATTCGATAGCGTCGTGTCCGGAGAGCGACCCAGCGGCAATCGGAAAATAAGGCATAAAGCCGATCCCGTGGTCCTCGCAGGCTTGGAGGACGTCTTCGTGGTCGCGACTCAAGACGTTGTACTGGTTTTGCACTGTTGCAATCTCGACATGGTCTCTGGCCTGCTCGAGTTGGTCGACGGTGACGTTCGAGAGGCCGATGTGGTCGACAAGCCCCTCGTCTTTGAGCTCTGCGAACGCCGTGACACTGTCTTCGAACGGCGTGTCCGGGTCAGGGCTGTGTAGTTGGTGAACCGCCTCGGGGTCAAGCCCCGAGGCTTCCCGTTTCGATGACGCGACTTGCAGGAACCGACGAAGACCGGCCTCCATCGGTTTCCACAGCGGTCGCAGTCTCCACGGGCGTGACTTCGGCCTGTCCCAGACCTAACTCCCGAAGACCGCGAGAAAGAACGTTGTACGACGCATTCGCGTCCCTGTCCGCCTCGAACCCACACGTCGGACATGAGTGTTCCCGCACCCACAACGGCTTCTCCGTCTCGACGCCACACTCGGCGCACTCTTTGGTTGTCCCCGCAGGGTTCACTTGGACAACGTGCGTGCCGTACAGGTCGCCCTTATACTCCAGCATATTGATGAACCCACGCCACGCAGCGTCCTGCTTATTCCGGGCGTTCCCCCGCTGTTGAAGCATCCCTGAGACGTTCAAATCCTCCACGAACACGGCGTCATACGTCTTGACCAGCCATGTCGTGAGTTTGTGCTGGAAATCTTCGACTTTCCGCTTGATTCGACGTTTGACTTTGGCGACCTCCCGGCGTTGTTTCTTCCAGTTGTTGCTCCTATGTTCTTTTCGGGAGAGATTGCGCTGTTCCCGACGCAGGCGTTCGTACTCGTCGGAGAGGTTAAGCCAGTCCACGCTGTCGCCATCGCTCGTATAGATGTAGTTGGTGATGCCGAGGTCGATGCCGACACAATCCTCGGCATCCAAGTCATCCACGTCGGGTTTCTCGGGGAGCGTGGTGTCTTCGACTTCGAGGCCAAACGTGACGTACCACTCGCCAGTCGTTTCTTTCTTCAGCGTGACTTCTTTGATAGTGGCGTTGTCGGGGATAGGGCGGTGGTAGCGGATGGGGATGTCACCGATTTTCGAAAGCCAGAGCGTGGCAGTCCGACCACTCGTGTTTTTGAGTTCGAAGCCGGACTGCGAGTACGTCACACTCTGGTATTCTCGCGGCGGTTTCCACTTGAGCCACCCGACCTTGTGCCCGTTCTGTTTCTTCTCGGAAAGGTTCGATAGGTTATCGTAGAAGCGTTCGACGGTTTTCTGCAACGCCTTCGAGTGGACTTCCGAGAACACGGACCATTCGTCTTTCCACTCGGTGAGGCGCTTCTGGTGTTGATACGCCGAACCGATGTTGTCCTCGTCAGTGTCGAGGGCGTTGTATTCGTAGCGGGTGTGGTTGTAGGCTTGGCGGTGGATGTCGATGTGGCGTTCCGCTTCCGCAGCCACACCTGTTCGGTCAGGATAGGCACAGAAGCGGTAGTCGTACCACATCGCCGTACCGTGATTATTGGCATATTTCGACTTAATGGTTTGGTCCACAAGTTGTCGGCTTCATCCACGGGGTCAAGCCCCGTGGCATTCGCCTCGACAGCCTGTAAAGGTCGATCGAGTCCACGCCGAGACGGTCACGGCTGACAAGCGCCTGATTGCGGATATACTCGGGGGCGGCGTGGTTGAGCCACTCGCCGTTGCTGTTCCGGAGCAGCCCGGCCTTGGTGGCAATCGTCACAGCGTCCGTATCAATCGCTTCGCCAAGTAGGCGCTCGCTAACGCCCGGGCCGTAGGAGTCGGCAGTATCGATAAAGTCGACGCCGAGTTCGACGGCTCGCTGGGCGACCGCTTTGGCGGACTGCTCGTCCGCAGGGGGCCCGATGATATCTTCGCCACAGAGGCGCATTGCGCCAAAGCCCAGTCGGTTCACAGTCATATCGCCGCCGAGGTCGAACGTATCGCTCTCGTTTGTGAGCGTCACACTTCGTCTACGTGCAGCGGTGAATTAGCTCTAGGGTTGCGTAACTGTTACAGAATTCAGTAACAAATAGTAATGTCTAGTTATATACAGTAGCACAACTCACTTCCAGAATGCTTATAAATAACTAACTAATACCTAATTGTATGGGCGAAGGGGATTCAACCAATGTCAATATTGAACTCGAACAGGAGGATTTCGAGTTTCTCAAAGAGTACAAAGATGAAATGGGGTGGACGTGGGAAGGACTGCTCAAAGCTGGCACGCCTTTCCGAGAGTGGAAACAACAGCAGTACGCCAATGACAATCCAGAATGACACAACTTACCGAACAGTTCCACCTGCCAGACGAGTACCACGACGCCTGTGACCGACTAACGGCGCTCGTCCAGAAACACGCACAGCGGTTGCTCGCTGAGGAATACTGGCGTGACGAGCATCTTGACGCCATCAGCGACCACTCGGGCCAGTCCTACACCTACATCCGCGCGACGACCACGACGCCTTCGAAGACGCCGAAGAATACGTCTACAGTCGATTCAAACGGTGCGTCTACCATCGCGTTACGCACGTTCTCGACGCCCACAGCGACGAATATCACGCCTTCCAGTTCGTGACTGACACGGTTGCCGAGCGCAAGATTCGACGCATTGGCTGGCACAGACTCCGCCAACGGTTGTTCGACGAGGACTCACCATACATCGAATGGCGCATATTGGAGTCGGTCGTCGACCAACTCAACAGCTACTACGACACACATGGCCGCTTCCCCGAGGCGTACACAGAGCTAGTCAAGACGCCCCAACCCAACGGCACACTGCCGTTTGCACCGGACAAGGGCGACTACCACATCCACGAACTGACAGTCGAAGACGGTGAACTCCGCTTCGTGTTGAATGCGCCGGACTCGCTCTCGCCGGAAAGCTACCACGACTGGACAAAACACGTACTTCGCTTCTCAACGCATTCCCGGTTTCAGCAGATGCTCGACGCAGGAGTCGTGAAAGCACCGACACTCCACGCTTCCGGCCACGGCTACACGCTTGACGTGCCTGTTGCTGTGCCCGAACAGGACACTGAGACGGTTGCCGACCGCGTGTTAGCGGCCGATCTCGGCGTTAAAAAGCAGGCCACGGCAGTCGTTCTTGACAGTGGCGACGTGGCACACGAACAGGTGACGCCGCCACAGTTTCTCGACCATCCAGCGAAAGATAAACTGTTTCGGGTGAAAGCCGACGCCGAAGGCATCAACGACCGGCTTGCAGAACTCCGCAGACAGGGCAAAGCACACACGGAACGGTTTGACCACTTGCTTAGTGAGTACCGCCAGACGCGGCGAAAAGAACGCCGTCTTCGTGAGCAAATTCAACACGACGTAGCCAACCAGTTGGTGTGGCTCGCTGCCAAGGATGGTTGTGAAACCATCGTGTTCGAGTCACTCGGCCAACTTGACGCAGGCGACACAAGTGGAGAAGTCGCGTGGTCGATCTCGTCGTGGGCACGAGGAGAACTACTCGACCACGTCGAGTACAAGGCCGGGTTGCTCGGAATCGACGTGACGACGGTGAATCCGTGGGGAACGAGTCGGTTCTGCCCCCGGTGTGGTGAGCGTGGAGAGACGGTGAACGCACCGAACGACCACACGGAGTGTCGTCACGGTGGACATTTCCACTGCCCGAATTGTGGCTACGAGGGCGACCGTGACGTGGTTGGGGCAGTGAACGTCGGGCGAAAGCACCTCTCCGACAGCAAGATGGAGACGGCGACCCCTGCTGAGTATATCTCGGCGGGGAAACACGCCAGTTTTTCATCACGCCGCGCGGGGTGTGCCCGTTCTGCTGGCGTTCAGTCCGCGACCGATGAACAGGATCAGGCGAGCGGTCGTCAGACCCACCTCTCTCAGTTCCGTGCCCGGTCACTCACTGCGAAATCGGGTGAGAAAGACATGAGTGGACTGCAACCAAATCACGGTGGTAAGACGGGCCTGCGGTGGCCCAGACGTAGTGTGACACAAACTGTCCTCGTCAGTACTACTGATTGTGGATGAACACTACTGAATACTACTGAAAATCAGAACGGTGACCTGTCTGGTAGTGCTACGTTCTTGATCGCTTGTAATGACAAGTAAATACGCGTCATAACATATATGCCTCTCCACGTTGAACGTCAATGTATGAGCGGATCAAGCTACGACAAGACGATTCAGTTCCGTGCGGGGGCAGAAAAAGAGGCTGCGGAGCTGCTTGATGAGATTCACATCGGTGGGGTCAACGTGAGCGAACTCGCCCGCGTTGGCTTGGTCGAAATGCTTCGGCAGTCATTGGATGAACATGACAAGATTGCGGTGTACGAACGATACAGTCGTGGTGAGATCGGTGAGGACGTGGCACGTGTCCTTCTCGGTGAGAAACTCGATAGGATGGAAGAAGAGAAAGAGTCGTTCGAGGCGGCTATGGAACGAGACACGTCCGAATTCTTGACGGGAAGCGATGGCGAGTGAGGCTCGCTATCCGATACTGGCTGATACGAGTTCCTTGATCGCGGTTGCGAACACCACTCAGTGGGAGCGACTAAAAGACGCGATCCATCTTACAACGACGAACGTCTGTAAGCACGAACTTCAAAACCACGTCAACTCGAATAAATACCCGCCTGAGGGCAGCCGTAAGCACTACTTGAAACGAGGGGGCCGACGTGTTCTTGAACATCTAGACGAGGATTCGTCGCCGTGGTCGTGCGTAACTGTTGTTCCCCGCCCACATGGGCCAGATGCAGGCGAGCAATCGCTCAAGCAGGAACTTTCTGAGCACGGTTCGTCGTATCAGATCGTAACGATTCTTGATTCTGCTGCGAGACGGTCAATTCGGCGTCTCATCGACGACAATGGGTACGACATTGACGTTGTGGGACCACCGTATCTCCTCTACATCCTGCTTGACAACGACCTCATTTCAAAGCCTGAATTCTGTGAGGCAACCGTGGAGATGATTCGGACGGAAGGGTGGACCGGGTACGAGGTTGTGAAGAACGCGTGGAGCAGTATTCCCGTTGATTGTTCCGAAATCCTTGACGACGAATATGATGAAGCCCTTCCACCGGAATAACCTGGTTCGAGCCACTCGCAGTTCCCATCGAACGGCTGTTTCAATCGAGAATATATCTAAAGAATAGTATTCAACAGAGCCATAATTGGATGTTTGTGTACTGACGTATTACGCTGAATTGAGGCGCTAAGCCCCCCTTGCTCAACGAGCAGCGCAGTCCGCGTAGCGGACAAGCAGCGTTAACGAGAGCGGAGCTCTCGTTCGCACATCAGAACGCTTTGCGTTCTGAGGACGCAGTAGGGAGGGGATACAGCGTCCCCAGAAATCTCTGTTTCTGGTGTGCGAACGAATCGCTCTGCGATTCGTCCACGCCGTCACAGAATTGCTTGCACTCTGTTCCATGAATTTATAACGGTGCCAGCCGAAGGCTGGAACCGTGATGGCAACTACTCATCGTCTCGGCTTAGAGTCCGACAAGAAGGACGGTCGAGACAGATTCCGCCGTCACCACCGAGTAGGAGTGGGACGCTCCAAATCCACGCCTGCGGAGACTGCGCTCCCTGCGCGGACTGTCGGCGCACGCCGACCGTCCGTGAAAAAGCGCGTCGCGGAACCAGGAAACCCCACCCTCAGCGAGCGCGTCAGCGCGAGCAGGGTGGGGTAGTTCACATCCCCCTGGCTGACGTTTTCGGTTCCGGGGTTGCCCCCTCGTGAGTGGCGACACTGCCGTGTAGTCGCTGTTTTCTGGGTTTCCTTCTCTGAACTACCGACTGGTAGTGGCGAGATTCTATCAGATATATTTTTGTTTAATATTTAGTGTTAAAAAATGCTGTATTGGACGTTTTTCTCTCTGTCTCGTGAAATTGCTGATCGTCAGGGTGTCAATATTGGTATACCATCATATAGTTTATTGGCGGCTGCCATCGATTTCGTCGAGGGCTTCGGCAGCAACGTCGCCCAGTTCACCAGCTTCGATGTGCGAGTATCGCTTGCGGACCATCTCTTCGGAGTTATCGAGATATCGGGCAGCGACCGTGTATCCGAACGCCCGAACGAGAACCTCGCCCATCCCCCGCCGTCCACCGTGGGGGGCGAGGTAGTCATGCTTCGGATGGTCGATATCGATCTCAGCGTCGTCTGAGAGCCGCTGAAGAACCGACCGCCCGCCATCTGTGGTCATCGACGGCGGTCGCATATCCGCATCGAGCGCCAGCAGGAGATCACGGGCATAACCATCCCGCTGGGCCTCGATATCGTCCGGCCGATTCCCTCTCTCAGCCAGTGTTTCTTTGACGAGTTCCGCCAGTGTCCGCTGGTCAAACGTCGGAAACACCGGCCACCGTTCTGTCGGTGGGGCCAATAGTTTCCGATAGCTCTGTAGCGGCGAGATTGTTGGGTCGGGGAGGCTGGCGGCGTCCCACTGCTGTTTCTTCCGATAGACGTCCATACGGCCGTCTTTGAGGTCGATATCTTCCCAGCGAACCCCGCGCCGGCGTGGGTCGTCCGGGTCTCGAAGAAGTTCCCCAACACGGACAGCTGTGTAGGCGAGGACGAACACCAAAGCCCGGTCCCGAGCCGCCTTCAGTGCCGCGTAGCGGGCTCGCTGCTTGTCGATAGGGGCAGTCTCCTCTGGGAGTGTTGTGTACGTTTCGATAGCCTCGCGGGCCTGCTCGTCGACGTGGCGGGTAAGGGTATGGCGCTGGTCGGAAGTCCACGCCTGCTGGTCGCCGGGCTTGCGCCCATCGTCATCGGGGAGTGGGGCCATCGCGCTCGCTCGCTGGGCGTAGTGCGCCTCAAGGTATCCCTCGTTAACGCACCAGCCACACCACGCAGAAATATACCGGTAGTAGGTCTTGACGGTGTTCTGTTTGAGGCCACGGTCGCCGGCAAGATGCCGAGCGTACTCCCGAAACGTTCGTTCATCGATATCGTCGAAGGTCGGCTCTCGGCCGACGCCGTCAGGGGTGATGCCAGTCCAGTCGTCGCGACCGTGTTCGCCGGCAGCCCACTCAACGAACCGTTCGAGCTCGCGTTCGACGTTCCGCCGGTAGTTTCCGCCATCTCCCCCACGGCCTTTCCCCTTGTCCTGCAGGTAGCGCTCGAGGGAACTCTCGAGTGACTGATCGGCGCGTTCTCGGGGTGTCATGGTTCCTCGTTCGCGTACTGGTACGTCGGACGGACGTCCTCGAGGAGCTCTTCGACAATTTCCCAGAGAATCAGGGAGGGAGTCTCGTGTTCGAACGTGATCCCCCAGCGGTCTTCTGTCTCGGCGACTGAGTACTGGAAATGCGTCCGTCCCAGATCGGGATGGTCTTCGTCCTGATGCCAGCCGGCGTGAAAGCCCGTGTTCGGGTCGGTGTAATTGATACGGAACCAATCGTGTGGCTCCTGTCGATACCACTTGACGGTCAGTTCCGGTGAATCAGGGCCCGTCGGGGGATCCAGACGGGCTGGATCGAAAGTCGCCCGCAGCTGTTTTGCCTCGATATCGTCTGGAACGTACTCGACGGCCGTGATCTGTGGCACGCGGTCAAGGACGTCTCGCTTTAGCTGGGCGTAAAGGTTCGCGTTCGGATCACCACCTAGATGCGGGACCGACATCCGTTAGCTGCTGGCCTCAGCAGGCTCTGTCGTCGGCGCGAGAAAGTCCCACTCGCGGATGGCGAAGCCAACGATCTGGATACGCCGTTGAAGGTGCTCCCACTCGCGGGCAATATCACGGCGACGGTCTTCCTCGCCACCGTCAAGGGACTCGTCAGCGAGCGTCCCACGGAGCTGATTCGGTGATTCAACGCCGAATTCATCCTCCCAGTCGCGAATCTGCGTCTTCATATCGGCGAGCCGGTCCGTAAGCTCCTCGACAGTGTGTCCGCTATCTCGGAGGCGCATCGCCTCCTGCATCGCTTGGCGGCGATAATCAGGGTAATACGTCGTGTGCGTACCGCTTTCGTCACAGTGGAGGATGCCGTCGTCGACGAGTCGCTCGAGGACACGCTTAGTTGGTTCGTGTGACCAGCCCGCTTCGGAGGCGATCCAGTTTGCCGTCTGCGGCTCCGACAGCTGCCTGGCGACCATCCGGACTCGGTCTTCACCCGTGGTCTGGCGTTCCATCAGGCCCTCGGAGTCCGATTCATCTTCGGTCATACAACATCGTTCGGGCTTTGTCTTAATATAGGTTGAGGTCATTAGTCCTATATCGAATTGACTTCTTTACCATCGCCCTGATCTCAGCTGAGGGTACCAGAGCAAACTCGGAGCCCGCTCTTGGCGGCTCTACCCGGGGGAAGCGTCGTCGTGAGGCGGTTGCAGCTTTCGTGCTTCGTAGACGGCGGCGGGGTACTTCAAAGTGGTCGTGATTATTGGAGTAATCACGTTCAACGTGTCTCAGATCACAATCCGCCGATTTCACTGTTTGAAGGCCCGTGAGTGCCTTTCCTGCCTCCCGTATAATCAATAAACCACATGAAACTATATAGAATAGATCGGCCAGCAGTTGAAGCTGAGTTACTCAATGCGTATGATCTCAATCATCAACGCACCAAATCAAGTTCATTTGTACTACACCAATTTTATTTGGAAAGCTTTATGTTGTACTCTCTACCACCACATATTGCGGTCAAAATCGAGATACCCACACATGTGGTGTTAAGGTCCTGGAGGATTGAGTAGTGACAACAATGAACTGCCCGGACTGCGGGAACGGGCGAACGCGCGTCATTGATACAGGGGCCAGTTCCGACGGAGCTTCCGTCCGGCGACGCCGCGAGTGTCAACGCTGTTCGTTCCGCTTTACGACCTACGAACGTCCGGAGTGGAAGTCCCTCCAAGTGAAAAAACGTGACGGAACCATCGAATCGTTCGACCAACAGAAGCTCCGCACAGGAATCGAGCGAGCCGTTGAGAAGCGGGGTGTGGCTGAGACGACAGTGACTGCTCTCGTCGACGATATCGAGAGCGAACTGCAAGATCGGGAGGCACGCATCGTCTCGTCGAGTCTCATCGGCGAGCTCGTCTCTGAGAACCTCCGCACGCTCGATAAGGTAGCCTACATTCGATTTGTCTCCGTTTACAAAGCATTCTCTGAGCCGCAAGAATTTCTGAAAGAACTTGATGCAGTCTTGGGTGCGGAGCTTGATGACTTCGAAGCCTCGAACAGCTCACAATGATACGAACAGGCGCAGATCAAACTGATGCCCGGTCAATCCTTGAGGAGTATGGCCCGCGTACAGACATACAGGAAGCGACACGGATGCATTCGAACGCACTGAACCGATGAACGACGGACACAGAAACCAACGAACAGAAGACGATTCTTCCGGAGAACGTGCCAATGACTGAAAGCAAAACCACAGGTAGAGATACAGAGACCGACATCTTCTCGGAACGAACGCAGCTAAAACCGTATGAGTACGCCGATTTCCTTGACTACAAGGATGCGATACGGAACAGCTACTGGGTTCACACGGAATTCAACTTTTCAGGCGACGTTCAAGATTTCAGGACCAACACTACTCCTGCCGAGAAGACCGTCATCAAACGGACGATGTTGGCTATCGCACAGATCGAGGTCCAGGTGAAAACGTTTTGGGCAGATATCTACGACGAAATGCCCAAAACGGAAGTCGGGAACGTTGGCATGACCTTCGCGGAGAGTGAGGTCAGACATATGGATGCGTACAGCCACCTCCTCGACATCTTGGGGATAACAGAGGACTTCGAGGAGGTGACCGATGTGCCGGCAATCGAGGATCGAATCGAGTACCTCGACAAGTACCTAGAAAAGAGTGAAAGTGACGACAAACAGGAGTACGTAATGAGTATTCTGCTGTTCTCCACGTTTGTCGAGCACGTCTCGCTGTTCTCGCAGTTCCTCATTATGATGAGCTTCGATAAGTACAAAAAGAAGTTCAAGGGCATCGCAAATGCCGTCGAAGCGACCAGCAAAGAAGAGCAGATCCACGGACTGTTCGGTGTCGAACTCGTGGAGACGATTCGCGAGGAGAATCCGGACCTCTTCGACGAGGACTTCGAAGAAGAGGTCCAAGCAGCCTGTCAACGGGCGTTCGAGGCAGAGATGAAGATACTGGACTGGATCTTCGGTGAGGGCGAACTGGAGTTCCTTCCCCGGACGCACGTCGACGCGTTCCTGCGGGACCGGTTTAACCAGAGCCTCGAGAACGTCGGTGTCGAGCCGATATTCGAGCCGGACGATGGCCTGCTCGAGGAGACACGGTGGTTCGATGAAGACATCATGATGACAAAAGATAACGACTTCTTCAGCAAGCGGTCGACCACGTACAACAAGCACGCCCAGAGCGTAACCGCGGAGGACATGTTCTAACGATGGCACAAGCAGAACCAGTGCTCGACGATGTGAAACGGCAGCACGAAGAACCGTTCTACTGGCTGAACGAGGATAGCAGGGCGTTTCTCGACGAGGGGTACCTGCTCGAGGGCGTCACGGCCGAGGAGCGCGTCAGGGAGATCGCAGAGCGGGCCGAAGAGATCCTAGACGACGACGGCTTCGCGGACAGGTTCTACGACTATATGAGTCGGGGGTTCTACAGCCTCGCGAGTCCCGTGTGGTCGAACTTCGGTCTGGACCGAGGTCTCCCGATCAGCTGCTTCGGGAGCTACATGGAGGACAGCATGGAGAGTATCCTCTACACGCAGGCCGAAGTGGGCGAAATGACCAAGCTGGGCGGCGGCACCAGCGGGTACTTCGGCGAGATCCGGCCCCGAGGCAGCCCAATCACGAACAACGGCAAGAGCAACGGGAGTTACAGCTTCACCGAACTGTTCGATACGATCATCAATGTCGTCAGCCAAGGCGAGACGCGGCGAGGCCAATTCGCGGGCTACATCGACGTCGAGCACGATGATCTGGAGGAGTGGCTCAACATCAAGACCGAGGGAGACCCCGTACAGGACATCTACTACGGCGTTATCATCGGTGACGACTGGTTCCAGGCGATGGTCGACGGCGACGAGGAGAAGCGAGAGACGTGGGCAGAAATCATTGAGGCCCGGATCAACATCGGTGTCCCGTACATCATCTTCCGGGACAACATGAACGAAGGGAAGCCACAGGTCTACAAGGACAAAGGCTACGAAATCAATGCCTCCAACCTGTGTACCGAGATTGCACTGCCAGCCACGCCAGATGAGAGTTTCGTCTGCTGTCTCTCGTCGATGAACGCGCTCCACTATGGCGAGTGGAAGGACACCGACGCAGTGGAAACACTGACGCGGTTCCTTGATGCCGTCATGGAGGAGTTTATTGAAGAGGCGGAGGGGACGCAGTTCATGGAGCGCCCGGTTCGGTTCGCGAAGCGGCACAGAGCGATCGGGATTGGCGTCCTCGGCTGGCACAGCTACCTGCAGAGTGAGATGATTCCGTTCGACAGCATGGAGGCGATGAAGAAAAACGAGGAGATATTCCGCACCATCAGAGAACGGAGCTACGAGGAGAGTCGCCGGCTTGCTGACGAGTTCGGCGAACCGGAGGTGCTCGAGGGCTACGGTCGCCGGAACACGACAACGATGAGCGTGGCCCCGACGAAGTCCAGCAGTGTCATCCTAGGCCAAGTCAGTCCGAGCATCGAACCGCTGAAGTCGAACTACTTCGTCCGCGACGGCGCGAAACTGAAGTCGACGCAGAAAAATCGGTTCCTCGAGGCGATCCTGAAGCAGCGAGGCAGAGACGAGCGCGAGGTCTGGGACAGCATCGCACAGCAAGACGGGAGCGTGCAGCATCTCGACTGTCTGACGGACGAGGAGAAGGAGATCTTCAAAACCTTCGCCGAGATCCCACAGATGGCGATCATCAACCAAGCAGCGCAGCGACAGAAGTACATCGACCAAGCACAGAGCCTGAATATCTCGATCGATCCGAGTGAAGTGAGCGTCAAAGAGATCAACCAGCTCTACATAGAGGCTTGGAGGAAAGGAGTAAAGAGTCTCTACTACCAGAACAGCGTGAATGCTGCACAGAAATTCAGCCGAGATATTCTCGAATGTAAGGCTTGTGAGAGTTGACGAACATAAGGCCTGTGAGATTTGACCCCCACCGATCAGTATTATAGAGTGGTCGGAGAAATTGCGCCACCCTACCCCGGCGCATGTGCACTTCGGTCCCTGACGGCTTCGGCGTGGATCTTATCAACTAGATTTGATTGGAGAATCCGGTGTGTGGACAGACGAGACCGACAAGGTGTGTCCTAACGACAGGCGTTGCGTGTGCCACAGCCACTCCAGAAATTTCCAACAAAATGCATATCAACCGCCTCTCAAAGGACAACGACACCTACGATCTGATTCGGGCCTTCGATTCGGATGAGCGGGATGAAGCACTCGATTTCATCGAAAGTTGAAACGCAGACGACCTACCACCAATTGTATCCGTACCGTTCTGTCTCCAGCATCTCAGCGATATCCTGCGGGTTCTCGATTGCGTGTTCGATTGCGGCCTCAAGCAGGTCTGACTTGTAGACATCCTCGCCGAGTTCGGCTTCGACAGCTTGCTGGAGGTCGGCGATCCGGTCGCGATTGTGCGCTCGAAGCGGGACGGGATGGTCCTCGCGGCCTTCCTTGACCTTGTCACGAACGTGGATATACGGTTGGCCGCGACTTTGTCCGCTTGTCGCAGCCCCACCAGTCGTGGCTGCCGACGGGTCAGTTTCCGTCGACGAAAGTGGGTCCGTATCGGTGCCCGCCCCGGCTTCAGGCGTAGGGTCGGCACCAGCGTCGGTGCTGGTGTCGGTCTCGGCGTCGGCATCGACATCGGCGTCGTCGGCAAACGGGTCGGAGCCAGCGCCCTCCTTCATCCCCCCCATTATGCGGTCACCTCAGGTTCAAGCGCGCCAGGTTCCGGCGGTGCCGGGGGCTCAACGCCGGCTTGCTGTTCGAGATGCCGGGCCAGCCGGTCGTATCTTTCGAGCGTATCGAGTTCATGATCGCGGGTCCGGTCGCGATGCTCGCTGACGTAGGTGAACGCCGAGCACTGCTGTCGCCAGCAGCCGTTCATCAACGATTCACGGGAGCGGAAGACCTCAGGGGTCGAATACTCCAGCTCGTCGAGGACACGCTGGGCTTCGTTCGTGTTGCTCCACTTTACTGGGACTGCTGCGAGCACACCGACGTCGATATCCAGTGTGTCTTCAATACCAGCGACAAGTGACTCTAAGCCTTTGACCGAGGCTTCGCCTTTGGCGCTCGGTTCGACAGGAATAACAAGCGAGTGCGTCGCCGTAATTGCATTGTAGAGATGGCGGCCCTCAGTCGCCGGGGGGTCACAAATCAGAACGTCGTATGTTTCGTGCACGCCGGCGTCGCGGAGGACTGACAACAGCCGCGTATTGACGCCGAAGGACTCACCCATCGCTTCGGCTTGCTCTTTTTCCCGGCGGAGATTATCGGCCAGATCCGAGAGCATGTTGTGTTCCGGAATGATGTCAACACCGCTCTCGGCGGTCACGATTAACTCTTCAAAGGGACCCTTCGGTCGGTTGACCATGTGCCGAACAATGTTGTCGACCGACGGGTCAGCGCGGTCATCATCAACGCCGAGCAGGTGGCTCAGGTTTCCGTCCTGCGGATCGAGCGGTACAACGAGGACATCAAGGCCAGCACGGGCATGAGCGACCGCGAGGTTGGCGGCAGTCGTCGTCTTTGCGACACCGCCTGCCTCTGAGTACGTTGTGTAGGCGAGCATACCGAGTATGTCTGCCCACTGAGTTAAATAGCTTTGTCAGACAAGTGGCTCTGCTGGACAGGCAAGCCAACTAAGTCAGTCGGCCAAGTCAGCTAGCTAAGTTGGCTAGGTTAGTCAATCAACATGTCTGGCTAAATAGGTCAGACAGGAAAGTCAACGCAGTAAATTGGATGCGTAGCACAACGAAGCGGATGAACGAAGCGCAGCCCCCACATTTGCGAGCTTAGTTATTTATTTAGGACGATGCTTTCGTACTGAGTACGGTTCTATGACAGTTATATTTCGAGTTATGAGGTATTTCTACGGGGTATCGGAGTAAAAGACAAAAAGACGAGTATATTATTAGCTGATCGTCGGGAATTCGTCTCAAGGCCCACAAGCCATAACAAACGAGCTCGGCAAACCCATGCGTATCTCGTGGATTTCCACCAGACACCGCAGGTACTACCAACGGAGTAGTTGGCAATTACAGTGAAATGACAAGGTATTAATTATTTTTTCTGGGTTATATCCGTGGCCATAGCGCCACACGAGCCGTGCCGCTCGGTCGAGGGCAGTTTCGGCATCAGCGAAATAGCTGGGCGATAGGCATCGATGCATATGCAACGGCATTTGTGGCCCGTGGGGTGTTCCCTCGGTGTCCGGAGCATATTAGTAACGAAATTAATTTTGTTAGGGTATTATCCATTGGTTCAGTTTTGTGTTGTCGGAGGGGAGTCTCCAGCTCATTATTTGGCCAACCGTTAGTTTCGATGATGCCGAAACAGTTTCACGCAGTTGGGGTATGCTCCGGTCGAGATAGACGGAGGTGGAAACAGCAATGATACACCCAGCACTACTGGCGAATCGAGCCCTGAAAGAGCCGTATTCCGACAAAAAGAATATGTGCTGCTTGGGCCTCAACTAGAATACAAATGGTATCCGAGCCTGACAACGACGGGGGGATTAAATCGGCCGGGACATCTTTCGGTATCATCGAAACCATCTACCAAAACCAGCCGATCTCATTGACCGAACTGGCAGCGGAGGTTGATATCGCAAACAGCACCGCCTACGAGCACATCTCGACGTTGCTCGACAGTGGGTACATTGTGAAGCGTGCTGATGGATACTACCTGTCGCTGAAATTCCTCGACAGAGGGACAAAGGCCAAAGAGTACTACCAAGAGCTACTGGATGTTTCCGAGCCAGCATTGGAACAGCTCGTAGACGAAACCGACGAGGCGGTCAACCTCGTCGTCGAAGAACACGGTCAGGCAGTGTATATCGACCGGCGAACCGGCGAGCGTGGAGTCCCGACAAACTCGTGGGTTGGGAAGCGAAAACCGCTTCATACGCTCTCAGCCGGGAAAGCGATTCTGTCGCAACTTCCCGAAGAAAGAGTCGACGAGATACTCGATGCGCGTGGACTTTCCGTATCGACCGAACGGGCGATTACCACCCGAGAAGAGCTATACGACGAGCTCGAAGAAATCCGTCAAAACGGAGTGTCGTTCAATGACCGTGAGTCGCATTCGCAGATTCGGGCTGTTGGTGCCCCTATCGTCGTCGATGACCGAGTTTACGGGGCAGTCTCAGTCGCTGGACCGGCGATGCGCCTGACCGGCGAATACTTTCGGCAGGAAATCGCCGACTTGCTGCAGGGTGCGGTAAACGAGATAGAGCTCAAACTCACGTATCATTGACCTCCTCCCCGCGCTGAAGCGCGAGGATTCCTCCGTGGGTAATCCAACCAGTTGATTACCCCGGCTGTGAACTTGCGGGTTTGCTGAAGCTGGGTTGGTCAACTGAACGCGACTGTTCCCCAAAATCAGCGGGTATCCAGTCGTGTTCGTTCCACTGCCAGTACGCTCCCTCTTGGGGTGCGTCCCTGTCGCGTTCAGCAGACAGGGCAGCGGGCCGGGCCATCGGCCCTGCTTCAGACTGCAAGATGTTCCACGCCCCTGCCACGTCACTGTGAGCGTCTAGCTCGCAGTCGTGACACCGGAACGAATCGCCTCTCCGAGTGATATCACTACTCCCACACTCGGGACACTCGCTGCTTGAGTCGGCTTCAGTCACTTCCGCAACACAGATACCTACATCACCGAGTGTCAACTCTATCCTGTTGAGAAGTTGTCGATGTGACCAGAAATTGTGCGTCTTCTCGTTCACGTCTGTACTCCAATGAGTGTCTAGCACATCAGTCAAATCCCCAACGTACACCGTGTCAACGTTGCGTTCGAGCAGCCACTCAGCAACGTGTTTCACCGCAGCATCCCGGCTGTGGTCACGGCTCCGTGATCGAGTATCGTACAGTCGTTGAATTAGGCTACTCGTGTATTTGTCGGCTGGAAGCCCCGACTGGAGTGTAGCGATTCGCTCTGAATACCTCTGGAACCGGGCAAACTCTGGGCGGGCGTGATACACAGCGGTGTCGCCACGTTCGGTGACAACAGCCAACGTGTTGTTTGCACCGACGTCGATAGCGGCTGCCTGCGTCGTGTTCTCGGTGTTGAGTGTATGAGTGAAGGCATCCTCTCGCTGTTCACGAATCTTGTCTGGTTGAATGCGGACAGGATGCTGGACACGAAGCTGGTCAGCGTGGTCGTCGTAGATGAGTTCCAATCGGCTGTCGTCACCATTCCACTGTGGGTTGCCTTTGATTTCGAGCGTGACACGCTCGTTGTGCTCGAAATCGTAGCGGTCTTTGAGTACATCACCGACGCCAAATTCGAGTGTACTTCGGTCTTCGTCCCAATCGAGCGTGTAGAGGTCGTTGCGAACGAGGCCGTGCAACTCGTAGCCCTCTTTCCGGTTGCCCCAGTAGCCTGGCGGTGAGGGTTTCTCTGTCACTGTTGTGTTGGAGTTGTCGTGGTACTGCTCAAGCAACCGGAAGTGACTGCGCCATGCTTCGCTATTCTTGCGAGCAATCTGCTGGCACGTCGCCTTCCCGATGATGGGAGCATACTCGTCGTAGAGGTCGGTGTAGTCGGCGTCCCACACGTCACCGTCATCGCTGAAGTACGCTTGTCGGCGGCGGTAGGTGATTTGATTCCAGAGCGGGGGCTGGGCGGCCAGCCAGTCGAACAAACACTGCCGATACCTGTCGCTGGTTGCGTTGGCAGTATAGGTATTCGTTCGCTGTGGCCGGTCGCTCACACGCAGTTATATGCAGTCAAATATCATAAACGTTGAGATTACAAAAAGCTAAAGTAACGTGGAAAGTGGTATGTCATGTCGGCTTCATCCCCGCCCTGAAGGGCGAGGCTTTCGCCTCGAATATTCCGTAAATCGGCGCGTTATTGGACGAGGTGCGGAAAATAACCATCAGATAAAACGACCCATCACATTTATCTATCAGACACTCGAAGCGAGAACGATGCTTGACTACCTCGGTCTCGAGAGCGATCTCGATGAAGAAGAGCGGCTCATACAGGAAACAGCCCGGGATTTCGTCGAAGACAACGTTGCGCCGGACATCGGTCAACACTGGATCGACGGCACGTTCCCGACGGACCTCATCCCCAAGATGGGCGAGCTCGGATTCTACGCCCCCAACCTCGAAGGCTATGGGTCACCGAACGTGAGCGAGACGGCCTACGGCCTACTGATGCAGGAACTCGAAGCCTGCGATTCCGGCCTTCGCTCGATGGCCTCCGTTCAGGGCGCACTCGTGATGTACCCCATTCACGCATACGGCTCTGAAGCACAAAAAGAAGAATGGCTCCCCGCGCTCGGACAGGGGGAAGCGGTCGGCTGCTTCGGTCTCACCGAACCGGAACACGGCTCGAACCCCACCGCAATGGAGACGCAAGCCGAGAAAGACGGCGACGAGTACGTGCTGAACGGCTCAAAAACCTGGATTACCAATTCGCCAATCGCCGACGTGGCCGTCGTCTGGGCGCGAGATACATCGGCAGATGACACACCAGTCCGAGGGTTCCTCGTCGAGACCGACCGCGATGGCGTCACGACAAACAAAATCGACGAGAAGCTGTCGTTGCGGGCCTCAATTACGGGAGAGATCGGCCTCCAGAACGTGCGAGTCCCCGAGACGAACGTGCTACCCGAGGTCGAGGGAATGAAAGGCCCGCTGTCGTGTCTCACGCAGGCTCGGTACGGCATCGCGTGGGGTGCGATCGGCGCCGCCCGCGACTGCTTCGAGACGGCCCGAGAGTATGCAACCGACCGCGAGCAGTTCGGCACCCCTATCGGCCAGTTCCAGCTGCAGCAGGACAAGCTCGCCGAGATGGCAACCCAGATATCGCTGGCACAACTGCTTGCACACCGGCTGGCGGAACTCAAAGAGCGCGGCGACATGCGACCCCAGCACGTCTCGATGTCGAAGCGTAACAACGTCCGGATGGCTCGAAACCAATCCCGTATCGCGCGCGAGATGCTGGGCGGCAACGGTATCACCGCCGACTACTCGCCGATGCGCCACATGGCCAACCTCGAAACCGTCTACACCTACGAAGGAACCCACGACATCCACACGCTGATCCTCGGTGAGGACCTCACCGGGCTCCAGGCGTATCAGTAAACGATGGCTGGCGAAGCGCGCAACCCAAATGGCGATACTGGCCCGCTCGACGGCCTAACGGTCCTTGACGCCTCCCGCGTACTCGTCGGGCCGTTCTGCACGATGCAACTCGGCGACCTCGGAGCCGACGTTATCAAAATTGAGCGACCGGATGGCGGCGATCAGACCCGTGCCTGGCACCCGCCGACATATGGCGACTCGGAAGAAAGCGCCTACTACACGAGCATCAACCGGAACAAGCGGTCCGTCGCGCTGAACTTACAGAGTGACGAAGGACAGGCCGCCTTCCGGGAGCTAGCTGCGGAAGCTGACGTGCTCGTAGAGAACTTCCGCGTTGGCAAAATGGAAGAATGGGGGCTTGGATACGAGACCCTCGCTGAGGAAAACCCCGAACTCATCTTCTGTTCGCTTTCGGGCTACGGCGAATGGGGCCCTGACAAAGACCGCCCGGCATACGATATCATGATGCAGGCAGAGGGCGGCCTCATGAGCATCACTGGCGAAGAAAACGGCCCGCCGGTACGGGTCGGTGTCGCGATCGCTGATATCGGCGCCGGGATGTATGCTACCCAAGCCATCCTCGCGGCGCTCCTTCACCGGGAGCTGGGCGACGGAACGGGGCAGAAAATCGACGTGAGTCTGCTCGACGGGCAGGTCGCCTGGATGACCTATATGGCGTCGTATTATTTCGCCACGGGCGACCCGCCAGAACGGATGGGAAGTAAGCATCCGACGATTGCACCGTATCAGGCGTTCGAGACTGCTGATGGGTATGTCGTTATCGCGTCCGGATCGGAGCACATCTGGCCGCGGTTCTGCATCGCGATCGACCGCGAGGAGCTAATCGACGATGAACGGTTTGCGACCAACGCTGCCCGAGTCGAGCATCGGGATGAGCTTGATCCGCTCTTGGAAGAGGAGCTACGACAGTACTCGACCGAAGAAGTCCTAGCCCGAATGGACGAGGCAGGCGTGCCAGCGAGCAAGGTCCGGGATATGGAGGACGTGTTCGAACATCCACAGGTGCAGGCTCGTGGGATGCACAAAACCGTCTCGCATCCGACGATCGGAGATGTCGAAATGCCCGGAAGTCCGATGCATTTCTCCGAGACGCCGACCAGCATCGAAAAGCACCCACCGCTACTCGGAGAACACACCGAGGAGGTCTTCGAAGAGTACGGCTTGCCCGAAGCGGGGATTCCGGACGATATCGACTGACCGCTCAAGGGTGTTCGTGCGGGCAGCGTCACCTGATTGCGATTGCCGGACGTTTCTCCATTCGACATATCACCGCGTGGTAGCTCTCTGCTACTGTGTATGCCAAAGAAGGACCGAGGGATGCCAAGAGGGAGTGGGTTGCTTTGGGTCGCGTCAGCCCGAAGCTTGCTGCAACCGTTGGGTGGGATGTCAACCTCGAACGGTGGCAGGTGGTCGCAGCCGGCCTACCCACGAGACCGATGTCTGAGCGCAGTGCCGGGGACACAGCAGCCGTCAGTCAGCGATGTATCGTGTCTACCGGGCTGCAATCTCATATTTTTGTCTCTATCTAATAAGGTTTACTAATATAAGTGGTATATAACAGCACACTTCTAAGTCATCCACATCGCCAACCCAACGCACTCTGACTCGGTGACGTCCGGGTGATATCGGATTCCCCCTTTGTACGGCCCTCGAACGTCGTCGTGCTGTGCTCGATAGCCCATGAAGGCATCAACGCTTCCGTCGTCTCGCTTGACTGGTATCGGTGTGGTAAGAACCGTTGTCGGATACTTCAGCCGGGTGACGACCGCCTCCTCCACATCAGCGTAGTCCGATGCGTGTTCCAGTTGCTCGCGAGCCGTTTGAACTGCAGTCTCCGCTTTCTCCCCCGTGTCTGCTGATTCCTGAACCACCATCCACCACTCTAGCCCCTACCCCACTCCAAAAGAATATATTGTTTTTGGTTCTATTTTTAACTCTACTTTTGTATTTGGTGCATTTCACACCCCTAATGTCGCACTGTATTCCTTAGCGGAGCTTGTCGGTAACGAAACAGCACCGGTTCCCGGTCACTCCCCAGCCCTGTTCTCCAGAGTAGTCCCCGAACGCCTCGGGTGTTGAACTTGAAAAATTCGCGGGAGCTCTTTTGGAACGTCGTACCGATGGTTCGGGTGTGACCCTGAGGTGGTTCACACTTCGGGAACGTTCTCTTCCGGAACAACCCCGTCGACCCATCCTCGCGTCTCGTAGTACTCGTCCAGCGCCTGCTCAAGGTCGGGGAGGTCGTACGGGAGGGCGTTATCCGCTTTGCGGTCAAAGCCGCGCTGGTTGTTGAAATGACGTTCCAGGGTGACAGTCCGGGCACCTACGTCAAGCAGCTCTTCGAAATCAGCATCAAAGAGCGCCTCGTACCGCTCCGGGTTCATGTAATCCCTAGAGAACTTGCAGATCACGCCCGAGTCGTTGAGCGCCATGAGGTTTTCTCTGTGGACCAGCCGGTCTGCCTTGCCAAGGGTTCCATTCGGATCCAGTGCGTCCTCATCCGGGACGAGCGGATACTCAACGGAATAAAAGGTCGCGTACATGTGGTCCGCTCCTCGATTAGCGACGGCATACGAGAGTCCCTGTCCGTGAAGCACTCGGCCCTCGTGGGCAGCGAAGTCAAGCCCCTTGACAGTCCAATTTTCGACACCCAACTCGTCGTGAATCCGGTCGATTCCTTCAGCCAGTAGGTCCCCTTCGTCTTGCCGGTGGGCTATCTTCTCCACCAGCTCGTGGATTAGCTCAGTATTACCGAACTCATCTTCGGATGCGAGATATGCGGCAATCGTATTGCCCGCCGAAATAGCATCGAGTCCGTATTCGTCACAGAGCTGGTTCGATTTCATAACTTCGACGATATCGTCGACGCCGGAGTTTGACCCAAACGCCATCGCGACCTCGAACTCGGGGCCTTCTGTTTCGACGCCGGCGTCGTCATCTTTCGTTGGGAGTTTACACGCGAACGCGCAAGCCGAGCAGGTTCCCTTCTCGTATTTTTTCTCCTCGACTGCCGCTCCATTGATACCCTCGACACCGTCGAACTGCTGCTCGGAGAAGTAGTACGCAGGGAGGCCCTCGACTTCGTTCGCAAGGTCCATCACCGCCACCGTCCCCTGTCGCTTCATGATGTGGTCGTCGGTGGCAGCCTCTTGATGGATCTCCATCTGCGTCGCAGGAATCTCTATATCCGGAGAAGAGTTCCCATCGAAGGTGACAGCTTTGATATTTTTGCTTCCGAAGACCGCGCCCAACCCACCGCGGCCAAACGCCCGTTCTTCGGTGGTCATGACGGAGGCAAACCGGACCTCGTTTTCCCCAGCCGGCCCGATGACAGCGGTCTGGTCGGGACTGATGCCGTGTTCCGTCTCCAGGTAAGCGGTCGTTTCCGGGACCGTCGCGCCTTCAAGCTCAGGAACGGACTCAAACCGCACGTCGTCGTCCCGGACGTGGACGACAATCAGTTCATCGCTGGCGCCGACGAAGTCGACCGCGCCGTATCCCGTCGCGGTGAAGTTTCGCGAAAGGAAACCGCCGGCATTGCTCGACAGCAAACCATCGGTCAACGGAGAGACGCTGGTCGCGTTCATCCGACCGGTGAAGCTCATATTTGAGGCCTGCATGGGCCCGGTCGTGAATATGAGGTGGTTTTCCGGGCCAAGCGGGTCAACGTCGAAGGGGATTCGCTCGTGAGCTAGTCTCGTGCCGACGCCTCGGCCCCCAATATACTCCTTGTGGACCGATTCGATTGGTTCTTCCAGCACCGCTTGTTCGCTTACATCGACCCTGAGCAGGGGTCCGCGACCGTGTAGCATACTCTCCCATCCGTTCGTACGCTATTAAGTTTTGCCTGTAATCCAGATATATCGATAATTTTGGAATGCATAACTGAGATAATTATCTGAGGACGTTCTTTTCCGACGGTGGAGGGCACCTTTTGCTGTGGACGAGCGACCGGCAGCGCTTTGCAGCCACCACTCAGGTTCGAAGCATCACTATTAGTATGTAAAAAGCAGTCCAGCAGGCAGCGTTCCGAACTATCCGGTCGTTCAGTCGAGAGAGCCACGAGAGGCCGACAGCGAGACCGGCCGCAAAAATCGGGCTGAAACCGAAGCTACTCCTTGGCGGACAGGGCGTCATCGATAGCGTCGACAGTCCGTTCAAGTTGGTCGCGGGAGATGGACAGCGGCGGCTGGAAGCGCAGCACGTTGCCGTGGAACCCGCCGACGCCGATGACGATACCCTCCTCGCGGAGGTGATGGGAAACCTTCTTGGCTAGCTTGGCGTCCGGCTCGGGCGCGACATCCATCGGCCCGGTTTCTCCACCGGCATCAATGAGCTCGATGCCTTGCATCAGTCCGAGCCCACGGGTGTCACCAATGACTTCGTGGTCGGCTTCGAGTTCTTCGAGCCGGCTTGTGAGCCACTCGCCCTGCGTGCGTGCGTTGTCGATGAGTCCGGCTTCGAGTTGCTCGATGGTTTCGAGAGCGGCCGCACAGGCAACGGGGTTGCCGCCGAACGTCGAGAGGTGGTCGCCGGACTCGAAGGCATCGGCGATTTCGGGCCGGGCGGTGAATGCCCCGAGCGGGAGGCCGTTGGCGATGCCTTTTGCCTGCGGCATGATGTCGGGGACGACATCGAAGTGGTCGCTGGCCCACATTTCGCCGGTTCGGCCGTAGCCAGCTTGGACTTCGTCGACGATGAGCAGGCCGCCGTGGTCGTGGGTAATCTCTTGGACGCGTTCGAGCCAGCCCTCCGGCGGAACGATGATGCCGCCTTCGCCCATGACGGGTTCGACGACGACGGCCGCGAGGTCGCCAGCGGTATGGGTTTGGATGACCTGTTCGAGGCGGTCGCCACAGTCGTTCGAGCAGGGGCCGCCGTCACAGAGTTGGCAGCGATAGGCGTACGGCGGGGCGACGTGGGCGACATCGTTGATGGTGGGGGCCATCTCGTTTTTGTAGCCCTTGTTGCCAGTAAGCGCTAGGGAGCCGAGGGTTCGGCCGTGGAAGGACATCTCGAGGGCGATGACTTCCTTCGAGCCGGTGTATTTGCGAGCGAGTTTGATTGCGCCTTCGACGGCCTCTGTGCCGGAGTTGGCAAAAAAGGACTTTTCGAGGTCGCCGGGAGTGATTTCGGCAAGTCGTTTGGCCAGTTCCGCGGCGGGCTGGTGTGGATGGAGATACGAACAGCCATGGATGAACTCATCAAGTTGGTCTTTGGCGGCCTCGACGACGGCATCGTTGCGGTGGCCGGCGTTCGTGACGGCGATGCCCGAAAAGACATCCAAATACTCGTTGCCGTCGAAATCCTCGACAGTACAGCCTTCAGCCCGTCGAATCGGGACATCGAGGTCTTTCCAGATCGGCATCAAATACTGCTCGTACTGGTCTTCGATCTCGGAATTGGTTGTTTGTGGGGAGTGTTCCTGAGACATGGTTTCCCTCATTGACTGTAGATGATGTACGGTTACTTAACCCCTTTCCAAAATTTCATCCTGTATTATTGTTCTAATATGGACTGAATCCGAGTCTTGTGAATAGGTTGCTTACATATTCGAACTATAGTGTTCTCCGAAGACAGTTCGTTTAGACAGCTGGATTATCAAGGAACATTGTTAAGAGTTGGACGAATGGCCCAGATATTGGATTCTAGTTCACTCTATGCCCCGAATATTCGTATGGAGTTCAATAATCTGGAAAAGATATAAGTAGATGGGCGTTACCGGTAGAGGTATGGTAAACCGGAACCAACCGTCAACGGCTGAATCGACAGATAGACGAACATTCCTGAAGGCGTCAGGGGCCATGGGAGCTGCTGGCCTCGCCGGCCTCGCCGGATGCCTCGATGGCTTCGATGATACGCCTGAGGATAGAGACGTATTCAGATTCGGGGCTGTGACCTCGCTTTCCGGCGACCTTCGATTTGGCGGGACGATTACTGAACGTGGATACGACCTCTGGGAGCAGGCCGTCAACGAAAACGGCGGTATCGAAATCGACGGAACGAGTTACGAAGTTGAAGTCGAATACGCAGACGCACAAAGTGAGCCATCGACGGGCGCTGACGCGGCAGAACAGATGATTGACAGCGGGGTCGATGCCCTCTTCGGACCCTACTCAAGCAACGTTACGCTCGCTGTGGCGCCGATCGCCGAACGAGAGGGACTCCCCCACATCACCGGCAGCGCCGAGTCACCCGATATCTGGAAAGAGCAGTACCGGTACACCTTCGGAACGATCCCTGCAGGGAACGTCATCGCCGGTGATGCAGCCGAATCGATCTTCAATTTCGATCCGGCACCTGAGACAGTGTGTATCACTGGCGTTAACGACCCATTCACCAGCGACGTCGCAGAAGCGCTTCGTGAAACGGCAGAGGCAAACGGAATCGAGGTGCTTTATTACGAGCTGTTCCCGCGGGACGCCGACTGGACAAGCCCAGTCAGCGTTGCGAAGAACGAGGACCCGGACCTCCACTTCCACGCAGCCCACATAGAAGCACACGTTGACTTCCTGACGGCAGCGAAAGACCTAGATTACAATCCTGACGCGTTCTTCAGCCACTACGGCGTCGACACCGAGAGCTTCGCCGAGGGGCTTGGAGATGATGCGGCACACACGCTTGGGGCGACGGTCTGGCTGCCGCGGCTGGACCTGCCCGGCGATATTCTCTTCGACGGGCCGCAGGATTACGCCGATGCATCCGAGGCGGCCTTCGACGTGACCCCGGACTACACCCAAGCCGGGTCGACGGCGGCGGGCATCGTCTATCAAGAAGCGCTCCAGGAGTTGGGGGCCGCCCCGCCGCTGCTGGATGACGAAAAAGACGAGCTGATTGATATCTTAGAGAACATCGAAGTCCAGACGTTCTACGGAGAAGTGGACTTCGAGACGGAGGGCGACCTCTACCACAGCAACACCGCAGCGGACATACTGACGATACAGCGGTCGACTGACGGGTTCGATATCGTCGCTCCGGACACCCAAATGGAGTCTGAGCCTGAGTACCCGGTCCCTGAGTGGGGGGCGAGATAGACTCTATGGATCTGCTGATTCAGACGATTATAAACGGACTCCTACTCGGGGGAATCTACATCTCTGTCGGCATTGGGTTCGCCCTTGTATTTGGAGTCCTTGAGGTGATCGACTTCGCTGTCGGAGAATACGTAATGGTCGGGGCATTCGCCGGCTCGATACTAGCGGTAACTGTCGGCGTAGACGCGCTGTTCTTAGCCCCGGTTATCTTCGTCCTATTTTATATAGTCGGGTTCTTCGTCCAGCCGTTCCTGCATCACGTGACAACCAGTGATGTTCCGATGCCAGTACTGATGGCGCTCGTGTTTACGTTCGGGATCGCTTTCTTTGCCCGAGGCGGGGTCCTCACAACGTTTGGGCCCAATACCCGAGAGGTTCCGACCGAGATAGCGACTGGTGGAATTACGCTGAGCAGCATCGGTACGATTCCCACCGCACGCCTCATTACGGGTATATTCGGCGTCGTCGCCGTTTCGGCGTTCCTCTACTATCTGTACAACACAGATGGAGGGCTAGCGATACGCGCTATCGCGGAAGATCGAACGGACGCCCGATTGATGGGTATCAACATCGCTCGCTACCAGTCAGTCGCGTATGGAATGTACGCTGGGCTGACAGCCACAGCAGGTCTGTTCATCGGTATCGTGTTTTCTGCCGACCCAGGGATGGGCATGCAGTACACGGCGTTTGCCTTCTTTATGGTCGTTCTCGCCGGTATGGGATACCTCCCGGGAATAATCGTCAGCGGGCTGCTACTTGGCCTTGCACAAACCATGTTCTCAACCTACGTCAGCGGTGCGTGGGTGTTCTTCGTACTGTTCGGCATCGTCTACGTAGTCTTGCTCGTATCCCCGCAGGGGATCCTTGGCCGAGGTGAGCCAGTATCATGAGTTCAAGCGACTCGCTTCGTGCAAAGATTGAGTCAGTCATATACAAAGCGGATGGAGAGACATACGACCGACGGATCGTCTGGATTCCGATTGTCGCCTTCCTGTTCGTAGTGCCGTGGATCGGCGTTGGAAACTTCGAGCTGCGAATCCTAGTCGGCGTACTGATGTGGATTGGGCTCGCCCAGTCGTGGAACATGATCGGCGGCTACGCCGGATATCTGGACTTCGGCCACGGCGCATATTTCGGGATTGGAGCCTTCGCCACAGGCATTGCGATGTCTGTGTATGCGCTTCCTTTCCTTCCCGCTTTGGTCTTGGCCGGGGTAGTGGGTGCGGTGTTCGCTTACTTCATCGGCGTTCCCACCCTCAGGCTGAAGGGAGCGTACTTCGCAATCGCAACATGGGCGTTCGCAGAGGCCATGCGTCAGCTGGCGCTGCTGCTTGATATTACCGGTGGCACCAGCGGATTGACGCTGCCGTCCACTATGGATGCCTTCGGAATCCCGCTCCCGGACATCCCCCGGATAATCTACATCTACTACGTAATGTTCGGACTCTGCGTTGGGATTATGCTCTTGACCTATGTCCTGTTCGAGCGGCACGAATTCGGATATAAAGTCAAGGCTGTCCGGGACAACGAAGACGCTGCCGAGTCGCTTGGGATAGACTCCACCCGCATCAAGCGGCAGGTGTACGTTCTCTCGTGTGCTACAGCAGCGCTGCTTGGGGGCGCATACGCGTTCTACATCACCTTCGTTCACCCGCAGGAAGTCCTTGACTCGATGATTACCGCACAGATGGTGATCATGGCACTCGTTGGCGGAATCGGAACGGTGCTGGGACCGGTCGTTGGAGGAACGCTCATCTTCCTTCTCGACCGCCTCAGTGCCCTCTTCTTCGGGAGCGACACGCTCTACATTTCGCTCATGGGGCTCCTCATTATGATCGTCATCCTGTTTGCCCCCAACGGTATCGTTGGGCTTCTAACGGGAGACACCGACGTTAGCGACATCCGATCGAACGCAAAATCCCTCATGGAGAAATTCAAGTTCCAATGAGCGAACCCATAATCGAAACAGAAAACCTGACAAAGCGGTTCGGAGCACTAGTTGCAAACGACTCCATCTCGATCTCCGTCGACCGAGGAGAAATACGTGGCGTCATCGGCCCGAACGGAAGCGGTAAAACCACGTTCTTCAACAACCTGACGGGTTTTTATACGCCTGATGAGGGAGCGGTCCGATTTAACGGGGTTGACATCACCGGCTGGGAACCCCATCGAATCGCACGCGAAGGGATGGCCCGAACGTTCCAGATCGTGTCGCCTTTCCGTAACATGACCGTGACCGAAAACCTGCTCGCCGTTGACGCACCGGACTCCGTTGACAACAAACGGGAGCGGGCCCAAGAAATCCTCGAGTTTCTGGAGATCGACCATATCGCGGATAATGACGCCGAAGGAATGAGTGGTGGTCAACAGAAGCTACTGGAGCTTGGCCGTGTGCTCATGCTTGACCCGGACTGTATCCTGCTCGACGAGCCGTCTGCGGGCGTCAACCCCGCTTTGGAGAAGCGAATCCTCGAGCACATCCAGGAGCTCAACGACCAAGGGACGACGTTTGTAATGGTGGAACACGATATGGACGTTATGCGCACCATCGCCGACACCGTTACTGTCCTCGACCAAGGGAAAATAATCGCTGAGGGGTCGTTCGATGACGTGACCGGTAACGATAGAGTCCGCGAAGCGTATCTCGGTCGTGAAGTGGATCTCGAAGAGGTGCTAGCATGAGCTCGAAAGCAGAACTCGACACCGGCGACGAGACCGCGACGCTGGTTGCGGAAGACATCGTCACCGGATACGACGGCCACGAAGTGCTGCACGGCGTCTCGATTCAGAGCCACCCGGGCGTTACCTGCATATTCGGCCCGAACGGAAGTGGCAAATCGACACTCCTGAAATCGCTGAACGGCGTCGTCCCGCTGTGGTCGGGCTCCGTCCAATACGGTGACACTGACCTGACCGAATTGGGCCCCGACAAAATCGTCGGACACGGTGTCGCCACGTTACCACAGGGCGGCGGCGTGTTCGGAACGATGACCGTAGAAGAAAACCTGAAGCTTGGAGCCTTCAGCGTCAGCGATAAGCAGAAAACGAAGGAAAGAAAGGAGGACGTGCTGGACGCGTTCCCGGCGCTCGAAGCGAAGCTGGATACAAAAGCGAAGAACCTGTCAGGTGGACAGCAGATGATGGTAAGTCTCGGAAGAGCGATGATGACCGGTGCGGACACCTACCTGATGGACGAACCAAGTGCCGGACTAGCACCCGCGCTGGTCGATGACGCCTTCGACCTCATTGAAACGCTGGTCGACCGAGGCGCGAGAGTGATACTAATCGAACAGAACGTCGTCGCTGCGCTGCGGCTGGCCGATTACATTTATATCCTTGCTGAAGGCGAACTGCAGTTCGAGGGAACTCCGTCCGAGCTCGGAGCAGAAGAGGACCTGATGGAACTGTATCTCGGTATCGAGTGAGGCCGGGGACAGCAGCCTCTTGTGTTTCTACGAGGCCTCCGGAGTGCGTAGCGTGGTTCGGCTGCCGATGCAGTACCCACGAGCGGCTGTTCGTTTCAGTCGCTGTCAAGGAGTGTTTCGACAGAATAGTCACCGAGCGCGCTGATACTGATGTCTTCTTTTATTGTTGAAATTGCAAACTTGGAGCTCGTTCGCTGTATTTCATCGATCGACTCGTAATCCTCTACGAGCTGCTCAACCATATCTCTGGATGTAAGTCGGGCAATCGCGACGAAGTCAGTATCACCCATGGTGAAGTAAACCTGGTTCACACCTTCAATTTCTGAGAGCTTCTCCCCAACGGTATCGTGGTATCCCTCGCCGAATTCGGCCCATACCTCTGAAATAAGCGTGATTTCGATCCCGATCTTTTCTCGGTCGAACTCGAAGAGTTCGTTTTTTATAACCCCCTCATCCTTCATATTCTGGATTCGATAGTGGACTGTTGATTTCGGGATCCCGGTCTCTTCGTGGAGGTCCTCAGAGCTGAATGTTTCGTGTTCTGCGATTGCACAGAGGATTCTAAAATCCCGCTCGTCAAGTTCTCCGGTCATTGATGGTGTATAGTTATCTAGCTATTTGTATTCTAGCTATTGTACGAACAACAACCGCTTTTTTGCGTTAGCTTGAATGGATGGAGACAGCGACGTTCTGTGACAGGGCATTTCTGTGACAAAAAGTTGTTAATTCTATTTCGTGGGAGAAACTCGCGGGACATTTTCAACGCTCTGTGAGCCCCACACTAGCGCTCGTCGCGGTTTCAATGTCGAAGCAGTCTATGTTCCTGTTCAAGGAATGCGGTAGCTGTCTCTGCGAAGTCCGGCTAATCATCAACATGGAGGATTCGGATCGGTCTCGCTGCCGTTGGCTTTCTTTCGGCCCGTTGCCACATATCCATCGGCCGAAGGACCAAATCGGTTCGGGTCATCGCAGTCGTCGCCGGCTATGAGCAAGTATTCCTGCAATTACGGGAAATGTGCCCACTTAGAACTAAATATTCAGTATATATAAATAAAAGGAATTGTAATTTTCAAGTATATTATTTCTGCCCGTAGTTATTAGCCACTGTGTCATGTACATGCATGTCATGATACCAGTTATGCGTGAGAGACCGCAAACGTTGCTCAGACGACAGAATGGTGAGCGGCCAGAGCCGCCGCCAATCACGCCTCGTACCAAGCGATAGCAATGATGCCACCGAACTCACGGGTTCGCGCCGACAATCTAACCCGCCGGTCGATGGCAGACACAGCCGCCGCCTCAGCTGCAGCACCGATTCACGTCCTCCTCGTCGACGATGCTGTTGCTTCCAGTGAGACGATGGCAGCGTTTCTAGAACAGGAAGGTGATTTCAGTGTTGAACTCGCTGCGACGGGGACGGAGGGACTCCGCCGACTGCATGACGAAGACACTGATTACGATTGTGTCGTCAGCGACTATCAAATACCAGGGATGGACGGGTTAGAGTTGCTTGCAGCCGTTCGCGAGGAGTGGCCGAAGCTGCCGTTTTTATTGTTGACGGACTACGGCAACGAGTCAATCGCGAGTGAAGCGATATCGGCGGGCGTCACCGATTACGTCAAAAAGCGCAGCTCAACCAAGCGGCGAGATGTGCTGATGAATCGCATTACGAACGCCGTCACGAAACACCGAGCCGAGAAAACGCTTGAGCGAGAGCGAGTCCTCACTCGGCAGGCACTCGACAGCATTAACGACATCTTTTATATCGCCAACGCCGACGGAACGCTTCGGTACTGGAACGACCAGCTCTCGTCGTTAACCGGCTACGATAACGACGAAATCGCCGATATGCGAATACACGACTTTTTGGCCGGCAACGCCAACGATGGGCAGTCAGTACCGGAGCCCCGCCTAGAACTGCCGCCAGAGGAAAGCTGCACCATCGAAGCAACTATCCAAACCGCCGGCGGCGAACAGGTCCCTCACGAGTGCACTGTCACACCGCTAGCCGACGCGGTCGAAAAAGACGGCGGCGTCGTTGGGGTCGCCCGCAACCTCGTCGAGCGCAAGGAACGTGAAGAAGAGCTCCGAACGCTCAAAGAGCGGTTTGAACTGGCGACTGAGGGTGCGAACCTCGGCGTGTGGGACTGGGACATGAATACCGACGACGTCGAGTACAACGATAACTGGGCGACAATGCTCGGCCATGAGCCGGCAGAGATTAGCTCGGCGCTTGACGAGTGGCGGCGCCGCGTCCATCCGGATGACGTCGAAACAGTTCAGGCCGCCCTCAGAGACCATATCGAGGGCGGGACGGAGTATTACGATACGGAACTGCGGATGCAAACCGCTGGTGGCGACTGGAAGTGGATACGCGACATCGGCCAGGTCGTCGAACGCGATGCCGACGGTACGCCGGTCCGGGCGGTGGGTATCCATCTCGATATCGACGACAAAAAACGAACGGAGCAAGCGCTACGTGAGAAGCGTGATATTTTCACGCAAGGTCCAACTGTCGTGTTCAGGTGGGAAAATGACGGCAGTTCAACAATATCGTACGTCTCGAAGAACGTCGAAGACGTGTTCGGGTATAGTGTCGCGGACCTAGAATCGCAACCGTTCCGCCCGCTCGTCCACTACGAAGACGTCGAACGCGTCGTTTCGAAAACCAAGACAGCCATGGCCAACGGCGACGACCAAGTCAAGCATGACCCATATCGTATTATTACCGCTGAGGGCGAGGTAAGATGGGTACTCGACCACACGACACTTGTCTGGGCGGGCGATGATGTCTCCCACCGTCTCGGGTATCTCATCGACATCACCGAGCGGAAGGAACGACAGCAGCGTCTCGAACGGAAAAACGAACAGCTGGACGAGTTTGCTAGTGTCGTCAGCCACGACCTTCGAAACCCGATGAACGTCGCCGAAGGACGGGTCGAGCTCGCCCAGATGGCCTGTGATTGTGGCAACGACCACCTCAGCGACGCCGGCGACGCGTTCGATCGGATGCATGCTCTCGTCGACGACTTGTTAACGCTCGCACGGCAGGGCGACACAATAACTGAACCTGGGCCAGTTGATCTCTCGGCGCTGGTCTCCGCCTGCTGGTGTTCGGTCGATACGGCCGACGCAGAGCTGGAAGCTGACACCCCGACGGTGGTGCTGGCCGACCGCTCGCGGCTCAAACAGCTCATCGAGAATCTCTTCCGGAACGCCGTCGAGCACGGCGGTCGAGACGTGACGGTAACCGTCGGCGAGCTGGATGACCGCAATGGATTCTACATCGCCGACGATGGGCCTGGTATTCCTGACGACAAGCGCGAGGATGTATTCGAACACGGATATTCAACCGCCGACAGTGGTACCGGTTTTGGGCTTGCCATTGTCCGCGAAATCGCCGAAGCCCACGAATGGTCCCTCAACGTAACCGAAAGCGACGGCGGCGGTGCTCGGATTGAACTCGCCAACATGAGCATTGATAACACAACAGAAGGCAACGGCTGAATCTGTGGTTTTCGTGCTGTTACAGCTGTGGGTGGCGTTGTCTACTTTTGATGAACACCACAGCCGCGACCCGATTCTCAGCCAGATCGAATGCTCCCGATGCGTCCCTATCCAATCATTCATTTGCTTACCCATACATTTCCACAACATCTGACAATATATATTGACTCATGCTGAATACACTAGAACAGTATTTAGAAATAACATCCACTCAGGAAAATGCCTATATGAATGTTACCTCTTCGCACGAATGGATCATGCCTGAAGTGAAATTTGAGGTGGACGTCGATAAGGCACCTGACGAACAGCCAGGAGCGAACCCATTTAATCGGTGGCATCCAGATATTCCAGCGGTCATCGAAGCCGAGCCAGGCGAATCAATGCGGCTGGAGACGCTTGACTGGACAGGCGGACAAATCACAGACAACGACGATCCGAATGAAGTGCGGGACGTAGACTTGAGCCAAGTTCACTACCTTGCTGGCCCAGTATACGTGAATGGCGCAGAGCCCGGGGACATGCTGAAAGTGGAGTTTCTTGATATGGGGCCGTTGAACGGTCGATCGGAGTTCGGATTCACCGGTACCTTCTCACAAAAGAACGGGGGTGGATTCCTCACCGATCACTTCCCCCATGCAGCTAAGTCAATCTGGGATATTGAGGGACATACGGTCTCTTCGCGGCACATCCCCGGCGTCGAATATGAGGGGAAGATCCATCCCGGGTTGGCGGGGTGTGCACCGAGCAAAGAGCTGCTTGAGACGTGGAATGAACGAGAGCAAAAACTGATCGAGAAACACAAAGAAGATCCAGAGTCAATTCCAAACCATCCGACAGGGGAACCGGAGCCGGGCGTCGCGAATCCGCCGACATCTGAGGGGGCACTAATGGGGGAGATGGATCCGGAGCAAGCCGAGGAGGCCGCCCAAGAAGCGGCACGGACTGTCCCGCCGCGAGAACACGGCGGAAATCACGATATCAAGGACCTCTCCATCGGGTCAACAGTGTACTTCCCGGTGTACGTCGAGGGTGGCAAGTTCGGTATCGGGGATTTCCATGCTTCACAGGGCGACGGCGAAATCTCATTCTGTGGCGCGATTGAGATGGCAGCGTACGTTGACGTGAAGTTTGACCTCGTCAAAGGTGGGATGGAGAAGTTCGGCGTCGAGCATCCGATCTTCGAGCCAGGGCATCGAGGGCCGCACTTTGAGGATTACATCACGTTCTGTGGTTACTCGGTGACAGAAGACGGCGAACAGCGATATATTGACTCCCATACGGCGTACCGCCGAGCGTGTCTGCAAGCGATCGATTACCTCAAACAGTTCGGCTACACCGGCCAGCAAGCATTACACATCCTCGGGACAGTTCCGGTCGAAGGACGACAGAGCGGCGTTGTCGACATACCGAACGCGTGTTCGACGCTCGCGCTTCCCAAAGGGGCCTTCGACTTCGACATCTCACCCGACGGCATCGAGCAAAACAGCGCCGACCGAGGCGATCTCGTCGTGACTGACGACCCGCTTGGCTAGCGAATCAGCAATCCTCGCACCTATTCAATATGGCAGCCACGAGACACACAGAACGGACTAGCGGCGAACAGCAACAGCTCATCAATACCGGAACAGTTCTCGCAGACGCAGTTCGGACGACATTCGGTCCGAACGGCATGGACAAAATGCTGGTCGGCCGGAATGGGACCGTACTGGTGACCAACGATGGGGCGCGTATCCTAGATCGGATGGAAATTGAGGACCCCGTCGCAACGACAGTAGCGCGGGCGGCGAGCAGTCAGCAGGTAGCTACTACCGACGGCACCACGAGAACGGTGCTTCTCACCGGCGCATTGCTCTCGGCCGCGGAGTCGCTGCTTGCAGCCGGTGTACATCCGACGACGATAATTGATGGATTCAATACGGCGACATACAGCGCTCGTGAGCAACTCCAGTCGTACGGCGTGTATGTCGACGAAGATGACCGAGAAATGCTCAAAAACGTCGCACGGACGGCGGTCACTGGCCGATGGGACGATGCGAACACGAGGCGGTTCGCCGAGTTGACGGTCGGAGCGCTGGAGGCTATAGAGTTCGACCGGTCACGGCTGGGTATCGGGGGCTACGCTGGCGGGGAGCTCAGAGACTCAACACTCATTGATGGGATGTGTATCGATATGGAGCAATCGCCAGCAACGGCAGGGGGGTGGGGTAGAGACCAAACAGTGAGAAACGCCCGTGTAGCGATGGTCAACACAGCGATATCGATCGACAAGCCCGCAGCTGTCGAGGTGGTAACGCTGGCCGACAGTGAGCAGGCCAGTAGGTTTCGCGAGCACGAAGCCGCAATCCGCTCAGAAATCGTTGGGACAATGTGTGATTCTGGGGTTGATGTCCTCTTTTGTCAAAAGTCGATCGACGAGCAGATTCGAAACGCACTCATTCAGCGAGGGGTACTACCGGTCGAGCGAACGCGTCAGGACCAGTTTGATGCCATTACTGCGATGACGGGGGCTAAGGCTGTGCAGTCAGTCGGCCAATTCGCGCCGACGATGGCCGGTCACGCTGGAACGGTCCGACACCGAACAGTCGGAACGACAGAAACAGTATGGGTGACTGACAGTCCAGCAGCAGTCCACCGGTTTCTACTGCTTCGTGGCGGGACCCCACACGTGGCAGCGGAGAGCGAACGCATCATCGAGACCTGCAGTGATGCAGTTACCCTCGCAGTGAACGAAGGACGCGTGGTACCGGGAGGTGGTGCTAGCATGGTATCGCTTTCGCGAGCGCTGCGGAGCAAAGCCAAAAGTATTAGCGACCGAGAACAGCTAGTGATCGAGGCCTACGCCGATGCACTCGAAACACTTCCGCAAGCGCTCGCAAAGAACGCAGGGCGAGACCCGATGGCAACGCTGGCAGAGCTAAAGAGGCGACACGCTGGCGGCGACAAAGCAGTCGGTGTTGGTCCGTCGGGGACACCACGTGAGATGGTTGCGGCTGGCGTCGTGGAACCACGCTCGGTCATCGACCGAAGCCTCACAATCGCCCTTGAGGCTGCATCAATGCTGCTCCGAGTTGATGAGGTTCTCAGTGCAGACACTGCTGGTGCTGACGGGCAAAGTGGTTCTTGTAATCACGGGGGACGCGCCGAACACAGTTGTACCAGTCAGCCAGGAGTCGATGCTGGAGGGTATCCGTGGGCGATTAGTCACTGAGACTACGCGTCCTCGCCGGGCTGAGACTACGTGTCCCCGCCGGGGGCTACCGCTCCACCGTGGAAGCGAGCCTTCGACGCAGTACTGGCAGCGCGTGTTTTAACCAACACTATGCCGTTTTGTTGGTTAATGGCGGAATGGTCGGTGAGCGGATTTACACATCGATAGAGGGGTCTGGCTGCTCCGCGGGACCGGAATTAATGGATTCAAGGGTCCCGGGGATTGACTTCGGGGCAGTCCACAGAACAAAAACCAACTCGACGTCGAGTCTCAAGGCGACTAGTTTCACTTAGCTCGCTGCTGTTGGCATGGTTCCTCTCTGTGGACGTCGGGGACAGACACCCCTCTATCGATGTGTTCTATCTGTCGAGAGGAAGTAGAGCTGTGCCAGCGGAGAGATTACGATAGCCACGAAACGCACGATACAGGACGACACAAGAGCGTATTCACGGAGAAACTGGTATTCCATGGGGGGAGACGAATATCTCAGAGCCATACACATCGAACACATCGATAGAGGGGTGTGTGAGTGTTCTTCTAGAAACTAGAAGAAGAAAGAAGAAGAAACAACACTACAACCTAGTTAAAATATGGCCCGTCTAGAACAAGCATCTAGAAAACAGCGGTTTTAGACGCTAACAAAGGTCTTCTTGATATCGAGTGCAGCAAGACGGTCGATTCAACCCCCACCCTACCAACTCTTCGAACACATCGATAGAGGGGTGTCTGTCTTGTAGTGGTCTCTCGACAGCATACGATAGCACCGACGATGGCGTTCCTTCGTGTTTCGATGGGCCGGCTGGCTCGGTCGCCCAAGCAGCCAACGTAGGACACGAGTGCGTCCTTGTTGGCTAAGCAAGCTCCGCCCGCTCCAGGCGACGGTGTACTTCGCGTCGGCGGTATTCGAGGAGCCGCATCAATCCACGCTTCGTGTTGCTTCTCCCAAAACACTTCGTCGGACGCGTTGTTCTTTTGGCGGCTATTTCCAGTTGAACCAGCGCATCTATGGCCTTATACGCTTTACAAACGGCGATTACACTTCGATAGAGGGGTGCGAAGCTTTTTGTAAGCCGCCTGTGTGAGTCGTCGTATGGGCACTGACGACTCCGACGCTTCTCGGCCCGAGTCGAGAACTCCGGAGGACGAGACCACCCAAGCGGACCTTTCTTCGAGTGCGACTTCCTCGAACGTGCCCGCGGATGTCGACCACTCGACGGAGGCTGCCGACGGCTCGCCCGACGCTGGTTCCCGTTCTGACGAGTCCTCCTCACAATCGATTGAAGATATGTTGCTCGAATTCGACGAACAGGATGGATTAATTCGCGACCGGTCGCTCCTTGACCCGAACTACGTCGTCGACGAGGACCGGATCGTCGGCCGCGATGACCAACTGCAAGAAGTGACGAAGATGTTGCGGGTGACACTCGGCGATAATCGTCCGCCAAACCTCTTCCTGTATGGCCCGTCCGGAACTGGGAAATCACTCATCACGAAGGCCGTCTGCAACAACATCAACCGTATCTGTGAGACGCGTGACATCGACTTCGGGACTATTGAAGTCAACTGCCAAGACCTCGACACCCTCGGCGTTGCCGTCTACGAGTTGGCAACGCAGGCCGCCGAACAGGCCGGCGTTGCTGTCCAAGTCCCGAAACACGGCGTCGCAACCAAAGAAAAATGGGACGAGCTGTTCCGCATTGTCAACGAGAACTTCGATTCCGTCGTGTTCGTTCTGGACGAACTCGACATGCTCGTCGGTCGACGCGATAAACAGGAGCCGGCGTTTTCGCGACTGCTGTATCAGCTGTCGCGGGCCGAGGCCACCAACGACCTGCGGGCGTACCTCTCGGTCGTGGCGATCTCTAATGACACCAAGATGATGGAGTCGGTTGGCAGCCGCGCGTTGAGTTCGTTCACGCCCGAAGACGTCCACTTCGACGACTACGATGCAAACCAGCTTCAGACGATCCTCCGCCATCGACAGGATGCCTTTCACGATGGCGTCGTCGACGATGACGTTATTCCACTCGCCGCTGCATTCGCCGCCCAGACCCACGGCGATGCTCGAAAAGCCATTGACCTGATGCGCGTCGCTGGCGAACTCGCCGAGCGTGAGGGCAGCACCCGGGTCCGCGAAGAGCACGTCCGACAGGCACAGGAAAAAGTCGAAAAGAACCGCGTCCTCGAAGTTGTCCGCGGTATCAGCACACAAAAGAAGCTCTGTCTGTACGCAACGGCAGCGGTAGCCGCCCAAACCGATGGTGGGACGGCCCGCAGTACCACCGGCTACCGCGTCTATCAGTTCCTCACAGACTCGATCAATGCCGACCAGTACCACCAAGAAACGTACGTCAACAAAATGAAGGAGCTAACGACGTACTCGCTTGTCGACTTCGAACGGCGGAGCCACGGCCCCAGCTCCGGAATGTTCCTTGAGTTCCAATTTGGCGAGCGTCCGGAGACGATTCTCGAGACGCTCCGTGAGGATTCCCGAATCGAGATGGTTACCTCCGAGGAAGTGCAGTCGGTTGTGCAGGCTCAAATCCGAAAGCAGACGTAGCCCGTTACAGTTCTGTCTTTTTGGGTTCTGATTTTTCTGGTCTTGGTGGGTTCATACCAGAACCGAGGCGGATGCTACGTGGCTTGCTCCCAAGGCAGTTGCCCGCGACAGCTGACTCCGTCCACGCGGTGGTCCGGCCTTCTGTCCATCTGTTGGGGCGCCGGCGGAGACACCCCTCTATCGATGTGTATCAATCATGTGGTATCGTATCGCAGCCTGTCGAGCTCTTCGTCCGTTCACGCACCCCTCTATCGATGTGTACTGGATATGTAATATCGTGCCACAGCCGTGGCGATAATCGACTGACACTGTTTCGATTGCACCCCTCTATCGATGTGTATTAGCGGCTGGAGACCGTGCCACATCGCCATCCGCACTCAAGCAGCGTTTCTCGATACACCCCTCTATCGATGTGTTTCAACCGTGACTCACTTAACTTAGTCAGCCAACTTAGTTGGCTGACTCAGCTAACTAGGTCAGCTAATGGCAACGCCCGGAGCCAGCACTCAAGCAGCGCCGGCCCCAACCGTTCGACAGGCAGATGCGCGACAGACGGGCCGCCGACGCTGACAACCCAGCGGATACCGACAGTCTTGATTCCGCTGTCAGCGCTACGTCCCCGCAAGCGGCGGTGGTACCAACACCAAGCGAGGTCCACGGAACAGACAACGCAACCGGCTACGTCGTCTGGCATCGAAAGCACCTCCGGACTGCCGACCAGCTGGCGCTCACGCGGGCGGTTTCCGGAGGTGATGTCGTCTGCCCGCTGTTGGTTTTCGATCCAGCATTCTACGGTGACGGTGGGCTTGCGTGCGACGCTCGGATTCGGTTCTTTCATGAGGCGGTCGCGAGCCTTGACCGGCTCTATGCCGCAGCGCCGGCACCGACGGTCACACGAACAGCCGAGGCCCCCCGAGAGCGGCTGGCTGCGACAACGCCGCTGTCACTGAACGAGACTCGAGAGGACGACCGCACGGCCGAAGACTCACTTTCCGGCGCATCCTCCCCCGGCCTAACTATCGGATACGGTTCTCCGCCAACAGTGCTTCAGCGGTTTGCGAACAAAGGATGGACGATCCTGACGATGGCGACTCCAACCAGTCGGTATGGCAAGCGCCGGGACGACCGTGTTCGGGATGTCTGTGGGAATAGCA
This sequence comes from Natronomonas pharaonis DSM 2160, assembly GCF_000026045.1. Lineage (NCBI taxonomy): Archaea > Methanobacteriati > Methanobacteriota > Halobacteria > Halobacteriales > Natronomonadaceae > Natronomonas > Natronomonas pharaonis. The sequence goes on from NC_007427.1 coordinate 98,453, forward strand.
TCGAGTTCATCTCAGGTGACGGCCTTGTCCGTGGACAGGAATGGTCTCGGACCAACTGGCAGACACACGTCGAAACGTGGCTCAACGAGGCCCCGCATACTCCGGCGTGGAGTACCGCCGACACAACGCAATTCGTACTCGAAACGGGTATCACGCCGGCCGCAATCGATGCTGCATTCGACATTTCGCCCTCGAAAACCTTGGTTCCGACCGGTACGCACCGCCGGGCAGCCGAACGGCTGCGTTCGTTCGTCGAACGGATACACTCCTATCCGGGGAACATCTCTGCGCCACAGGATGCCAGAGAAGCGTCCAGCGGCCTGTCGCCGTATCTCAATTTCGGCCTGCTTTCCGTCCGGCAGGTGTATCAGTCGGTAAGCGAGCAGGCTCCGGAGTGTCGGGGCCGGCAGATGTTCACCGACCGATTGGTCTGGAATCTCCACTACAACCAGAAGCTGGTCGATTGGCCGGGATGGACCGACACAGCAGTCAACCCAGTTTTCGAGGACTTCAACCGCGACCACCACGACCCGGAGTTGGTTCAGGCATGGAAAGGCGGTGAGACGGGCTTCCCCATGGTTGATGCGGCGATGCGGTGTCTGCGACAGACCGGCTGGCTCAACTTTCGGATGCGAGCGATGTGTGCGTCCTTTTTCGTGCATATCCTCCAGCAGCCGTGGTGGATCGGCGCTGACTGGTACCACCATCACCTTATCGACAGCGACGTCGGAATCAACTACACGCAGTGGCAAAGCCAAGCGGGAACGATCGGCAAACCCGTCCAGCGAGTATACAACCCACGCAAGCAGGTCCGCGATCACGACCCCGACGGCGACTGGATCTGCAGGTGGCTCCCCGAACTGGCCCCGCTCCCAAACACGTTTCTTGACCGGCCCGAGCGAACACCGCTGGCAGTACAGACCGACTGTGGTGTCACCATCGGCGACGACTATCCGCGTCCAGTCGTCGATTTTGACGCTCGCCGTGAGGCGTTCTGGTCACGGTACGAACGGCACCACCCAGCCGCTGCTCGCCAGCTTGCGCGCCCGGAAATCGCAAAACGAGCATCGTTTTCTGGTGGATACGACGCTGCGAAATCCATCGCGGCCGAGTACGGAGACAGCGCCGAAGACAGCGCTGCCGACATGCAGCTTTCACTTTCCGACGCTGCCAGTCTGGATGAGGCAGCAGATGCAGCCGAAGACGAGATGGGTGGGGACGGGACGGACGAGTCTTAGCCGCGAGAGCTGATAGATTACTGGACCTTCCCAGCGCCTCTGGAGCCGGGCTAGCTGTGTATTAACCAACAAACGGCGAAACCCGGCCGAGTGTTGGTTAAGACGGAACAGTAATCGGAAGCCCGCTGCTCACTGTATGGAGTCCCCGAGCGACCCCTCGTACTTTTCGCGGTCCTCGTCGGGGAGATAGCGTTGCTCCCACTCAATGACTTCCGGGAACCCAGAGAACTCGTGGAGGCTCCCGATATCCTGCTCGTTGAACTGGGTGTCGATTTGTCGCATCGCATCGACCGGGTCCTCAGCAAACGCCTGCAGGTTCTGATGGACACTCGCTATCGTCGCAAGCGTCGCTGCAATCGGGAAGATGACCATCTCGAACCCGAGCTCCTCGAGCGTCCCGAGGTCGACGTACGGTGAGGTACCGAGGTCCCCAACGAAGTTGTAGAGGAGCGGCCCCTCAACTTCAGCACCGATACGCTGCAGCTCTGACTCGTCGGTCGGTCCTTCGACAAAAGCAACGTCTGCCCCAGCATCGAGGAACGCATTCGCTCTGATGATGGCTTCTTCGAGCGAGCCGTCACCGGTCCCCCGGGCGTCAGTGCGAGCGATAAGTACGAACTCTTCGGCGCGCTCCGTGCGGACTTCGGCAGCGGCTTGTATCTTCCCAACGGCTTCCTCACGTGGGATAACCTGTCTCCCTTCCGTGTGCCCGCACCGCTTTGGGAAGGTCTGGTCTTCGATGTGTATCGCCCCGACACCGGCTTTGATATACTCGCGAACGGTCCGTACGACGTTCGTCGCGTTCCCGTACCCGTTGTCCGCATCTGCGACCAGCGGGACGGAAATCCGCTCTTGGATGTTTGCGGCGTTGGATATCATCTCCGGCATCGTAATGAATCCAGCATCCGGGTAGCCGGTCGCCGACAGCGATGTCCCGTATCCAGTCATGTAGATCGCATCGAAACCGACCGTATCCGCGACGGCCGCTGTGAGCGGGTCGTGAACACCCGGACAGACCAACTGGTCGTCCCCGTCGAGCTGCTTGCGGAGCTGTCGTCCGTACTCAGTCATTGCTCGCCCCTCGGCGGTCCTGTGCGAAGGCAGTATCGGTACAACGCGACTGGCGTATTGAGAGTATCATTCTAATTCAGCAAGCACATCGTCGGTTTCGACGACATCACCGTACTTCTGGTCGATGTCAAAGAGGTTCGCTCTGTGCGGTCCTTCGGCACGGTCGCCGACAGCGTCGGCCGGCACGATGGTTCGGTAGCCGTGCTGGAGACTGTCGACGGCTGTCGCGCGGACACAGCCGCTGGTGGTGACGCCGGCGAGCACGAGCGTATCGACGCGGTTGGTCGTCAGCTCAGTTTCGAGGTCAGTGCCGAAGAACGCGCTGGCGTACTTTTTGAGGATGACTCGTTCGTCGCCGGCTGGCGCAACGCTGTCGTCGACCTCGACTGCCTCCGTGCCGAGCTGAAGTTCCCGGAGGGCAGGTACCTTCTCGATGAACCGTCCAGCATCGCCATAGGACTCCTCGAAGGCGACTGTCGTGAAGTACCGTGGCAGGTCGTTTTCTCGGAACGCAGCCAGCAACCGCTCGGTCTGTTCGAGCACGCCCCCCACGTCTGACCCGAGTTCCGTTTCTGGGTCAGTAAACGCGTTAATCAGGTCGATAACGACCAGTGCCGGCCGCTCGCCGAGGCCGACGCTGGAGCCGAACCCCGACTGGTCGTCGGACATCTCGAACTCGTCTGGCCAATCCATGATGTAGTTGGTCCCGTAGGCTCTCTTTTATTGGTGCCGGTCGTTGAACTCGCGTCGCTCGGTGGCGATCTGCTCTTCGAGCACCTCGTCGTCCGGAAGCGGTCCGTAATCGAAGGCGCCGGGGTCGTCGCGCGATTCGCGACGTTCAGCACGACGCGCTTCGGTCGCTGCTTCATCGACGGTTCCGTCATCGGTAACGACGACGCCGTACTCCGACTCGGCGGCATCCGGGGAGACGAGGCCGCGTTGGACTTCTACGGCTACCGTCTCTGGATCGCGCTCGAGCGGGTCCCCGAGGCCGCCGCCGCCAGCGGTGCTGAACACGAGTTTATCGCCAGCCTCGACGGGGACGTTCTCGACTTTCGACGGGAGCGCTTCTTCAGTTCCGTCGGTCCGAATGAGCCGCTTTTTGCTCGTTTGGGCGTGCTTGCCGCCGTCGACGCCCCACGGGTACGTGTGCGCTCGGTCGTCTTGGAAGGTGATAGCGCCCGGCTCTTCGAACGTGTAGACCTTCGTGATGCCGTGGCCACCACGGAACTCGCCCGCGCCGCCGGTATCGGATCGAGTGCTATACTCATCGATGGTCAGGGGATAGTAGGCTTCCTGGTACTCCGCGGGCACGGTACGGAACAGGGGCCACCACGAGTGCCCATCAAGCCCGTCGCCGCCGGGACGGGCCGGAATCCCGCCGTACAGGATTTCGAGCATCTGGAACTCGTTGCCCTCGGAATCGGTACCGGCGTAGACGAGATTCGGTGAGGTCCCGTAGCTCCCCGCCACCGAGAAACCGTCGATGAGCTTCGAGAACGTCGCCTGCAGGACGTCAAACTGCCGAGCCATCAACGGCAGTCTATTCCCGAGTGCGGCTGGGAACTCCGGCTGGACGACCGACCCCTCCGGAAGCGTCACATCAAAGAGGTCGTAGTAGCCGTCGTTGAACGTCAACAGCGGGTCAAAGGCCATAATCAGGAACACCCCGGTGAACATCTTGAACATCTTCTCGTTCAACAGGAAGTTCACCGTCCCCGGAACCTGCTCGTCGGTGCCGGTCCAGTCGAGATAGACCGTATCCCCCTCGCGGTAGATTTCGAGCCGGAGCTTTATCGGCCCGTTGCCCATCCCGTCGTCGTCGACGTAGTCTTCGAAGGTGTACCGCTCGCCTTCAGGGATGAACTCGTGGATGAGGTTAATCATCCCCTCACGGGTTCGGTCGAGAATCGCATCACAGCCCTCCATGTACGTCTCCTTGCCGAACCGGTCACAGAGTTCGTGAACACGCGTTTCGGCGGCTTTCGTTCCGGCCGCCAGTGCTTTGATGTCTGCTTCGGCGTGCTCCGGAAGCCGGGTGTTGTGGGCAAACGTCTGGAGGAGCTCGCTGTCGATCTCGCCAGCCTTGTAGAGCTTGACCGGCGGTAGTCGCATCCCCTCTTCGAAAATCGTTTGGGCTTGAACAGGCATGCTACCGGGCGTCTTTCCCCCGACGTCCATGAGGTTGCCCCACTGGCTGGAAAACCCGACGAGGTCCCCTTCGTAGAAGATCGGCCGCAGCAGCAGCATGTCCGGCGTGTGAGAAACCGCCCCGGCACACATGTAGGGGTCGTTCGTCGCGATGACATCGCCGTCTTCGAGTTCGTCACGGTCGAACGGGGCGTTGTCGAGTATCGTATCGATTGCGGAGCCGAACTGTCCCATAATCATGCGACCTTGCGCATCGGCGATGAGTGGGAACTGGTCGGACTGCTCGCGGATGACGGGGCTGATGGCCGTCGTTTCGACGACACGGTCCATCTCGTCGCGGGTGTTCGAGAGCGTGCTCTCGATGATGTCAAGCGTTGTCTGGTCGATATCGTGCTCACCGACGAAGTCGGGGGTTTCGGCGCTCATTTGGCATCACCTCTGGTAATCTCGATGTTGCTGTAGCGGTCAATGCTCGCAACGTGGTTCGGCTGGACGACGACTGTCGAGTCGTCGTCGATGATAACTGCCGGGCCGTCGATTTCGTGGCCGGGGGCGAGTTTCCCCCGGTCGTAGACGACCGTCTCGTAGCTCGCGCCGTCGAAATAGACATCGTTGGTCGCGATGGCCGCCGTACTGGGGTCTGTGGCGGTCGGCTCCTGTTCGTCGATAGTAACGCCCTGTACTGTTCCCTTGCCGATGACACGGAGGTTCGCGATTTCGAGCGGTGCGTCCAGCGTGAAGCCGAACTGCCGGTCGTGTCGTGTCTCGAAGTCGTCTTTGATTGCTGCCAGCCCGGCTTCATCCTGGAGCCGTTCGACATCGACGGGAATCGACATCTGGATGTCCTGTCGATAGTAGCGACACTCTGCGAAGTAGTCGAACCGGTGGTCGTCTTCAGCGACCCCTTCGTCGGCGAGCCAGGACACGGCGTCGTCACGGAGCGTCTGGAACTCCTCGTAGACGTCTGCCCCCGATGTCTCGGTGTCGGTTTTGAGGTACGTTTCGGAGAACTCGTTTTGGACATCCGAGGTGAGAAAGCCAAACGCCGACATCACGCCGGGGCCGGGGGGAATGACCAACGGATAGGCATCCATCACGTCGGCAAGCGCGTTGGCGTGCATCGGACCGGCTCCGCCGAAGGCGACAAGCCCGAACTCGCGGGGATCGTACCCGCGCTCGACGGAGACGACACGGAGCGCGCCGTACATGTTCTCGTTGACGATGTCGAGAATCGCCTGTGCGGCTTCTTCGACCGACGTTCCGCGCTCCTCGGCAATCGTCGCGACGGCATCGCGGGCAGCATCCCTGTCGAGGTCCATCCGTCCGCCCAGCTGTACCGACGGGGGGATACGACCCAATACGACGTTCGCATCCGTAACCGTCGGCTCATCGCCGCCCTGCCCGTAACATGCCGGCCCGGGATCTGCCCCGGCGCTTTCGGGGCCGACCTGCAGCGACCCGTTCAGCTGCACTCTGGCAATCGAACCACCGCCGGCGCCGACGGTGTTCACGTCGACAGACCGGGATTTGAACTCGCGGTATCCGACCTTCGTCTGCCGGGTCGTCTCCGGCGTACCGCTCTCGACCAGCGAGACGTCCGTCGACGTCCCGCCCATGTCCAGTGTGAGAACGTCCGGAACGCCTTTTTTCGAGGCGATCGTCGCCGCACCGACGACACCGCCGCTCGGCCCGGAGAGGGCAAGTTCAACTGGCCGTTCCTTTGCGGCCTGTGAGCTCATCAGCCCTCCATCGGAGCGAACGACGTTCATCGTTGCTTCCGACCCTGCCTCCGCCAGCGACGCGTCGAGGTCATCGAGATACTCAATGACCTTCGGGCGGGCATAGTCGTTGATGACAGTCGTCAGCGTACGCTCGTATTCGCCGTATTCAGGAACGATTTCGGACGAAATTGACACCGGAAGCTCCGGCGCTTCCTCGTTGACAATCTCTCGAACGCGTTCCTCGTGAGCCGGATTCAAATATGAGTTCAGCAGCGCGACTGTCAGCGACTCGACGCCGGCGGCCTCAAGCTCGCGAACTGCCGACCGGACTTCTGTCTCGTCGAGCGGCTTCGCCTCCTCGCCATCCGGCGAACTGATACTGCCGCCGATTCCTCGCGTGTCGACGAGGTCTGCGAGCGGGTCCGGCTTTTCCATATCCATCCAGCCGTACAGCGGCCCCGGCGTCCATGCTCTGGCGAGATGAAGGATATCCTCGTGGCCCGCCGACGTGATAAGTCCGACACGCGACCCCGTCTCTTCGAGGAGCATATTCGTCACCACCGTCGTGCCGTGGAACAGCAAGTCGAGCTCGGCGACCGTTGTTCCTGCCTTCTCGGTCGCCTCTTCGACACCGTGAATAACGCCTTCAGACGGGTTTGACGGGGTTGACAGCACCTTATCAATTGTCAACTCGTGAGTCGATTCGTCGAATACGATAACGTCGGTGAAGGTTCCGCCGACGTCTACGCCGAGGTTGTGTGTCATGATATACCGTGTACCACCGGTGACGATGCGCTGGGGAGTAAGAATTCCCCCAACAGCCGTTGGCCATTTTTATAGAAACGTTCTTGTCGCTCGGTGTCAATTACCATGAATGGACGGGATGTTCACCGCTACAGTCCACTTTACGCAACACCGGGAGTGTATCCTCCGTGAGCTAACCGCGGATGTCGAGCGCCCGGTCCCTATCGAAATCGAGGAGTTACAGAACGGGGTTGTTACGTTCGTTCTCCAGGCAGGTTCGCATGCCGACGCTTTTCAGACTGAACTCGAAGCGGCCGACCACGTCAAGCACGTCAAACGGCTCAACGAGGAGAACCTTCTCGTGACTAAGCCGTCCTGTGGAGCCTACTCAGCGATCTACCAGAACCACGGAACGCTCCAGCGGTCGAATATCGTCAACGGCCGCCAACGCGAGTACAACATTCTCGTTTTCCAGCGGTCGGATCTGAAAGACATCATCGCTGACCTCCGTGAGTTCGGGACGGTAACGCTCGGCCGGCTCGAGGAGTTCAAGACGACCGACTCACCGCTGACAGCACGGCAGCAGGAGGTAGTTAGCGAAGCCCTCACCCGCGGCTACTACGAGTGGCCCAGAGAGATAACAAGCGAAGAGCTGGCTGCCGAACTCGACATTAGCCGCGCGACACTTCACGAGCACCTTCGGAAAGCAGAGCAAACGCTGCTTTCTTCCGAAGTGGGTTAGCGCCGGCTGGGGTGCTTAACCAACAAATCTATGGATTTTCGGTTTCTGTTGGTTAATACGAGGCAACGCCGATGTCCTACGAGCCACCGACACCCCCGGCGGCCCTCCCGACCGAACTGGTCGATACACTCAACGAGTCATCACCGGGACAGCTTCGGGACGTAGCCCACTATGCCGAAGAGCTAGCCGAACACAAAGACCGCAAAGCGCGTCTTAAGGAGGGCTCCGACGAAGCCAGTGCTGAAAGCCGCCCCGAAGACTTCCCCGACGATGTCCCAGCGAAGGCGACGATTACAGCGGTAGCGAGGCGAAAGCCCATCGGCTTTAGCCGTGGGATGAAGCCGACAACTGGGAACCGTTCCACACTCGTAGCCACGGCTGGATATTCCACGTCAAAGTGCTGACCTTTATATAAGATAAAAAACTACGCTTACATATGTCGAATCAGGGTGTCACTCGGACACTCAAAGCGAGCATCAGTAACCACTCGCAAGTCTGTGACGACCTCGATTCGCATGGCTTTGCCGCGTCGAAACTGTGGAACGTCGGGCGATGGACGATTTCGCGTGTCTGGGACGCTATCGGACACATTCCAGACGCCGACGAACTCTGTTCGTACCTCAAATCCCACGAACGCTACGCAGACCTACACAGCCAATCTAGTCAACGAGTTCTTCAGGAACTCGGGGAGGCGTTCGTCTCGTGGTACGAACAGGACGACCCAGACGCGAATCCACCCGGCTACCGCAAACACGGCGACGACCACCCGCGCTCAACGGTGACGTGGAAAAACCAGGGCTTCAAACTCGACACCCAGTATAATCGTGTCCGTCTCTCCAAAGGCACGAACATGAAAGAGTCGCGCTACGCCGCTGACTACATCCTCTGTGAATACACGCTCCAGACGGACGAGCAGACACTCAACGCTGTTGAAAGCGTCCAGACGGTGCGTGCTGTCTGGACCGACGAGCAGTGGGAACTACACTTCGTCTGTAAAATGCGGGTTGAGACGCCTGAGACGCCCGGTGAAAAAACAGCAGGTGTTGACCTTGGTATCTGTAACACGGCGGCAATCTCTGTTGGTGATGAGACACTGCTGTATCCGGGGAACGCGCTGAAAGAAGACGCCCACTACTTCCGACAGCAAGAATACGAGACGGCAGGCGAGAACGGTCCGAGCGACCACGCAGAGTGGGCGCGACAGAAGAAATCCCGGCGGCAAGCGCATTTCCTGCACGCGGTATCGAAAGACATCGTTGAGCAGTGTGCTGGACGAAATGTTGGGACGATAGCAGTTGGCCATCCGAAGAACATCCGTGAGGATGAAGACTGGGGACGACACGGCAACAAGCGACTACACGACTGGGCGTTCGAGACGCTTCTCAGCCACCTCGAGTACAAAGCCCAAGAGCGGGGCATCGACGTAGAGCGTGTCGACGAAGCAGGGCTGAAAACGTCGAAAACCTGCTGTGAGTGTGGGACGGAAGCTGACTCGAATCGAGTCGAGCGTGGGTTGTATGTGTGTGCAAACTGCGAGTTGGTCGCCAACAGCGACCTGAACGCGGCAGAGAATATGCGAGCGACGGTGACTCCGAATCCGACACAGGATAGGAGTAACGGCTGTTTGGCTCAGCCTTCGGTACGCCTGTTCGACAAATCCACGGGGCGAGTCGCCCCACAAGAACAGGTTGTCCCGTGAACCCTAATATCCCAACGCGGGAATCCCACGGCTTCAGCCGTGTGGAAGAAGTCAAAATCAAGGAAATCAACGACAACCGCTACTACTACTGGCAGTGGCGGGATGGCGATCGGATTAAATCCAAATACAAAGGTCCGGTTTCCTCAGACGAACAGTAGTGTCTTGCCCGCTCCGGACTGCCCGTTCATCTCCTACGCGGTGTCGGGACGGGTGTTAACCAACAAACCGGTGTCAACCAGAATTGTTGGTTAATTCAGCACGCTAGCTAACGCCCGTAGTCGGCGCTTCCCCAGAAGCCCCAGTCCGAGGATCCACTTCCTGTTTGCGCAAACTTACATACGTCCGGGGAGTGGCAGTTACAAGCCCATGACAGAAATACCCGACCCCCTCCGCACGCTGTACAGTGCGTCAATCGAAAAGCAAGACGGAACGTACACTATCGAAGTTCCGCTGCAGGAAATCGAACATGGCGCAGTGGAACCTGGCGAGACGTATCGCATTGCGATTCTTGAGTCAACAGAGACGGACACGTCGTCCCAACAGCCGTCGCGGCCGGCACCCGCACCGACTGCTGACGCCGACGAGCCGACGGGGCCGCCTGTGGATGAAGGCGAGATCAGAGAGGTTACCGTCGAAACGGTCGGCGACCAGGGCGACGGCATCGCGAAGGTCGAGCGCGGCTACGTTATCATCGTCCCCGACGCGGCCCCCGGCGATGAGCCGACTGTCGAAATCCAGCAGGTTCGGGAGAACGTCGCCTTCGCGGATGTCGTCGGCCACGAGTAGCAGGCCGCGGGTCTCCGGTGGCTTTTGCGGATGACACCGAAAATAAACCCACCGTCGTTCATCGACCGGGGAATCCGGCGACGATGGCCACGGGGGTCAGCAGGGTAAACAATCCAAGCCCGGCAGCGAAGAATATCCGTTGTCGCCGTTTTTGGTGTGAAGTACCTCGGGGGCAAGTGGTTCGAGACGCCGAAGGCGTCTCGTCATCACGGAAGACGAAGTCTTCCGTACGACCCCGAGGCACTCTGCTTGCTATCTCTGTAGATTGCGGTTATCGCTGTTGCTTATGACTTCACGCTCAGAGCGTCGGGGTTCTTGTCGGTGGTTTCGCAGCGTCCAACTCCCCCAAACGACGTATCCCCACAGCCCGGCCGTTACACACATCCAAGGCCCAATTCCGGCGATGGTAATGGGAAGCGGTAGCGGGGCTCCGTCTGGGGGATTAGCCAACATTGCATATCCGAATACCGAAAAGAACGAGAGCAGAAACACCCCTCCACCGACAGCAGCCATCGTCCCAAACACGTGCCCGATGGTGTCGGGCCGGAAGCGAGTCCCCAGCCGCTTGCCGTCGTTGTCTGTCGTAGTGTCTTCACTCATCTTGCTTTGCAGTTGCCTCCGAAGTGATTAGCTGCTTGTCGCAGACTGCCGAGTAGTGTATACACAGCCAACAGCACAGCCGATTGGGATTGTGAGCCACCAGGTGAGCGCGAAGCCAACACCGACAATCAGGCCTGCCAACTCAACTGCGGTAAACAATGCCGTCCCAGTTCCGGTTGAACCAGCTCCGGTCACGAAAAGAAGGGCGCTGAGGAGAACAAACGCCACGGCATACGTGGCTACCGTCCCGACAGCGCCTTTCAGCATACCGCTGGACTTGGTTTTGCTCGGGGACAGCCTCTCCCCGGCTACTCCCACAAGAAACGCAGCCGGAATAGTGACGACTAGCCCGGCTAGTGACGAGTAGACAACCCAGTAGAATTCGAGTGCAGTAAAATACGGATTCCACTCAAGCGTAAACAGGCTTGAGTCGATAACCCACACCGACGCGATATACAGCACCGAAGCTGAGATAGCGCCTACTGCGGCCGCGTATCCAGCTGCAATATCTCGATGATCTGTTCGCGGACCGTATTCTTCAACGGCACCTTGGAGGGAATCGCTGTTCGGGGACTCCATACTATCTTCCCCGTCCGGATACATTGTATATGTTATGGTGCGGTTCAATCGAGGCTGCCACTGGGCACGGGAGTGAGTGCGATAAAGAGATGCTTGTTCAACTGAAAGGTTTTTATCAAATCATTCAGAAGGATGTGGCGTGCAGCGTCGAAAGTTCTCCACTACGACTGGTTCTGCCCTCTCAATCCTCTTCGCTGGCTGTCTTGGTGGTACCGACGTTCCTGACAATGAAAATGGTGGCGAGAATGCTGTAGAGGAACGTATAAAAACGTGTGAAGAACAGTATATTCAGGATGAAGTGGTTACCAGAGCTGACGAGACGATAGACGACACCCTCCAGCCTGCCGTTGTCGATAGCGAATCCCGAGGAGATGGGGAGTTTGTAGAACTGAGGACAGAATTCGGCGTCACCCGACAGGCCGACGATGCACCCGATGAGCATATCGATTATCTCGTGACTGCCTATTATCTTGTTTCCGATGACATAGTGTATCGAACCGAAGGGGACGAACCAGAAGGCGACCCTCGTGACGGGATAACAATTGATTGCTGATACCAAAACTGACCGACCCGCCATGCAAGACTCACACCCCATGCACTAAAATCAGCACAGACCCAAGTCTATTTCTGAGTTAGTTATTCTAATCTTGCTTGATACCTAGATAAGAGAATGCACTTACAATAACTGATAAAAAACGATTTGAAGCCTCCGCTGTATTTTTTGCCACCCTGACCGAAGCACCGGTGGCGGCACAGGGCACTAGCGGTGCCGGCCATCCCCACCCCCTGCACGGCCCCGCTGTTACCTTTCCTTCCCCACTGCCGCCCTTTCCCTGCCAAGTCACTTCACCTATCCAAAAATTCTGGACGACTGTAAATAGAATACGGCACAGAAATATCGATAATGGTACTTAACAGTCCAAATAGTTATTACATGTGGGTTCTATTCCGATATATGGAATCGGGTGTCAAACATAATTCCGCCATTTTTGCGAGTTCGACGACGGTAGTCAACACGACGGGGGCACAGCCATGACCAAACGACATGTTGAGGTTCCGGTGGAGACGCAGGCGGCCATAGACGAAACCATCGACTATGTCGACATGCGACTCTCCGAAGACGACACCGCGGATGCAGTCGCAGAAATTCTCGCCGACCTATTCGGGGATAGTGACGTATACGAGCAGTACCGCGCCGGCGAGTCGCTACCGCCGATGACTCGCCTTCGGGTCCGGAGCTACGACCCCCGAAACGTGCTCATCGAGACCGAACACTGGGCCGAACAGGAGTTGTCGGCACTTCAAGAGTCGAAATGCCTCCGATATCTGTGGGAGGGGTTCGACCTGTCGCCGCTGTCGAACAACCTTGCCTTTGCGCTTCCCTTCCGACAGACGCTTGCAGACCACCTCTTCGCGGAGGCCGGTGATGGCCTTCGTCTGTTTTCCGGCATCAAAATCCAATGCGGGCACAACATCGAGATGGGCGACAACGTCGTCGTGCACAATGATGTCCTGCTTGACGACCGGGGGCGTCTGCAGATCGGCGACCGCGTGTCGGTTGCAGACCGGAGCCACATTCACACGCACGCTCACGATACTGTCGACCAGTCCGACGTGACGAACTACGAGACGATTCTTGACGATGACGTGCGGCTGGGATACGGGTCGATGATCAGTGCGGGCTGCCGTATCGGCGAGAATGCGATGGTCGGGTCGGGCGCAACGACGCTTGGGGATGTGCCGCCCCACCACATCGCCGCCGGCTCACCAGCCAAGAGCGTCAAAATAAAGCCTGGCTGGGAGGCCATCGCTGACGACCCCGGCCCGCTGGTCGACAACCGCGAGCGCCGACAGCTCCCGAGCGACGTGCCTGACTCGGTAGATGAGTTTGACGAATTCAACCGGAATCTCTCACCGCCCAGTGAGAGCTAGCCTCGCCGATCGGCTCCGTGTATCGACTGTGCGGACTTTGAACACAAAATAGCACTCTATGGGTCAGTCGACGTTGTTCTGTCGACGGAGGGGAGCCGAAACTCGAAGCGAGCGCCACCGGTTTCTCCCGCAACAACATCGATTTCCCAGCCGTGGGCATCAGCGATCTGCTTGACGATTGCCAGCCCAAAGCCCGTGGGGTGGCCGTCCTGATATTGTCCTAGAGCGATACCGAGAGACAGAGGCTGGTGGGACGGAACTTGAGCAAGTGTTCCTTGGTGAAGTGAAGTACACGCAGAACCCCGACTATGTCGCAACCGGGCTCCGAGAACTACTGGAGTACATGGCGTTTGTCAAACAGTCGGCGACTGACGAGTACGTTGAATCCGCAGAAGACCTCCTGGAGTCAGTCGATGTCAAGGGGCTGCTGTTCGTCGACGAGTTAGCCCGCGAAACACCAGCTAGCCGCGACGAAGACGTGAAAATCATTCAGTATCCGGAGTCACCAGGACCGGTGTTGTAAGCCTGCACGCCACAAGCTTCGAACTCAGTTTTATTGAGTGCTCATTGTGATCTGGGTGTCGTAGATCTCTGCGACGGCGTCAGTGTAGATGTCGTCGAGGATAGCGATTAGTTTGGGGTTCTCAACGACGAGGTCAGTGAATCCTTTTTCGAGGGCCGCGATATAGGCCGCGAAAAAGTCATTATACTCGTCGGGAGCGATATCGTACTCTGCTGAGATCATATTGCGTTTGTTGCCGGTGAGACTGGCAGTATCCGGCAGTGTGGCTTCGATAGCATCGGCTTGCGCATCGAAGTGGTCAGAAACAGCATCGATGAAGGATTGATCGTTGGCCCCCATATTTCGGAAATACAGTGTAAGCGTGTTGTCTCGGAGTGCTTGCTCACGGTCGTTTTCGAGGCGGTGGTGGAAACCGATTCTGGCATCGTTCCGATTGTCGGGTCGCTCGTGGAGCACGTCTGAGAGGTCATCGGTGTGTCGCCACCAGCCGTGTTTGAAGATCATTCCCTAATCGGAACTCGTTGAGCGGAACCACCAGTCCCCGACAGCGTCGTTAGAACACTCGAATAATACGTGGTAGTCGCTTTCTGAGCGGATCGATCCTTTGTCGGCGGTTACGAGGCGGTCAGAAAGACGAGAGGGCCAGTTATGAGAGAACGTCTCCCATTGGTTTTCGAACGTGGCCGTTACGTCAGCGATGGCCTCGTAGTGGTCGAGATACAGTTCGATTTTCTCGTCAACGTTGTCGGTGGGGCCTGACATACCTGTGATGGATCGAATATCGTCAGCGAATTCGTGAAGCTGTACGACTGTTCGTTGTGGGTACCGGGGTGCGGTACCGTCAGGCACGATGGGGAAGAGCTCGCCGTTAAAATTGCTCGCGACCGCGTGCTAAACCTTGCAACGGCCACCCTCGACGGAGATCTCTCACCGAGAGCCGAGCGGGAGGTCCTCCAAGTTACGTCGCTGACTGGCCCGTCGATACCGTCGCCCTCGCTCTCTCACAGCTACACGTCGCTGGCAGCCTACGAAGAATGCCCGCGGAATCACTACTTGGAGTACGTTGTCAACGCCTTCCCGGATTACCAGGAGACCACAAGCAACACCGGGGATGGCGTGTCGCAACGTACAATCGGATTGTTGTTCCACGACACCGCCGAGCAAGCCGTGAATCAAGGCGTGGAACGCCGTGAGGAGTGGTACGGAATCTGCGAGCGACTTGCCAGCCAACGCCGCGCTGAGGACGCGCTCCCGGCGGCAAGACAGTGCATTGACCGGTACTTCGAGTTAGACCTCCCCAGTTACGAGATTATCGACGCGGAACGGGAGTTCGAACTCGACATTGACGGGCACGAACTCGTCGGCTACATCGACGCCGTCTACCGGACGCCGGACGATGAGCTCCTTGTCATCGACTACAAGGCAACCGAACGTCACCGCGATTTGGAGGACAATAAGCAACTCCCGATCTACTTGTTAGCGTGTCGTGACCTGTACGACGAGCCAGTGACGCGTGCTGGGTATGCGTACGTCGGCGAAATCGGGCCGAAGGTCGAAGCGCGGACGTTCAGCGACGGTGATCTAGCGGCGGTCAGGGATGACGTGACGGCGTCAATGACCCGTATTGCCGAGTTCTCGTTCGGTCGGTACACTGCTGGTGAGCACTGTCAGTGGTGTCAACACAACCAACTGGCCTGCGCGCCGGATTCGTTCACTGTCGGTTCAGGATTCGAGGAGTGACCAGTCGGAACCGCGCGGTTGAATTGACGGCCGGTATTCCCGTCTCCTCTGCCCTGTTTCGCTTAGTTCTTTCACCGGGCTTGGTTTGGTACTTTGTTCGCAGTCCGAGCAACTCTCGGTTGGGGCTGGTTGACCGAATGTTTAAGTCATTATCGCAGTAATCATTATCCAGAGTATGACCTTCTACGACCGGGAGGCGGAACTCGATACCCTCTCCGACGCGGTGGAGTCCCCTGGGGCGGACTTCGTCGTTGTTTACGGGCGACGTCGAGTTGGGAAGACGGAGCTCCTCAAAGAGTTCTGCGCCAATCGTCCCCACATTTACTTCCTTGCTGCACAGGAAGCTGAGCATCGACAGCGTGAGAAGTTCCTCGACCAAGTTGCGGACTACTTCGACGAGCGTGTCCCGCGAATCGACGGGTGGGACGAGGCGTTCGAGTACCTCGGGGAGCAACTCCAGCGAGAGGATCTTGTCGTTGTCATCGACGAGTTCCCGTACCTGGTCGCAGAAAACGACTCGCTCCCGTCGTACGTGCAAGGGTTCGTCGACCAGGAACTCGATGGGACGGATTCGATGATCGTACTCTGTGGATCGAGCGTGAGTACGATGGAGTCAGAGATCCTGGGACACGAGAGCCCACTATACGGCCGACGAACGGCACAACTCGACGTGACCCCGTTTTCGTTTCAACAGGCCCGAGAGGTCATCTCGTACGACATCCAGGATGCGATTCGCTCGTATGCCGTCACGGGTGGCACCCCGATGTACCTCACGTTGTTCGACTACACACAGTCACTCGCGGCGAATATTCAGTCGCACGTACTGTCACCGTCTGCGGTGCTGTATAACGAACCAGAGTTCCTCCTGCGAACCGAGCTCCGGAACCCGGCCCGGTACATGAGTATCCTCGAAGCGGTCGCGCTGGGCCATACGACACCGAACGAGATCTCCGGCGCAACAGGGATCGATTCGGGACCGCTCTCCAAGTACCTACAGACACTTCGCCGACTACGGCTCATCGAACGAGATGTCCCAGTCATGGCCTCGGGGAAGAAATCAAAGCGGTCGCGGTACCGGGTGGCTGATGAGTTCCTTCGGTTCTGGTTTCGGTACGTCGAGCCGAATCGATCCAGTATCGAGGAAGCACCGGAGATCGTGTACGATGGGACGATTGAGCCGGACCTCCCAACGCACGTCGCAACCACGTTCGAAGACGTGTGCCAAGAAGCCGTCTGGGAGGGGATTCGACGCGGCACGTTCGACCCGTACTCGGAGGTCGGTCGCTGGTGGTACGGAGAGGAAGAGATCGATATCGTCGGGCTAGCACCGAACGACGACCGAGTCCTCCTCGCCGAATGTAAGTGGACGACTGATCCAGTTGGGGAAGACCTCGTCGAGAGTCTGCGAGCGAAGGCGGAGCACGTCCGATGGGGACCGCCGGATCGAGACGAGCAATTCGCCCTGTTCTCGAAAAGCGGGTTCGTCGACGGACTCGAAGCGCAACTCGACGACTCGTGGTCCTTGTTTACCGTAGCGGACATCGACGACCTGCTCACGCCGTCCTGAGCACTCCGACACCAATCCTAGGGAATGTATATACGACGAACATTCAATAAATAAAAACATCAAAATGGCTGTTCTGGACGATCTCTCCGGATTCGAGTTCGAGGACGTGATGGAAGACGTTTTCCGGAATCTTGGTTACGAGAACGTTCGACAAGCAGAACGGACGGCTGACGAGGGGCGCGACATCCTCATGGAGGAGGTCGTGGACGGGACTCGCCGCGGGATTGTCGTCGAGTGCAAGCACACAGGAGCTGTTGGGCGGCCGGTGGTGCAGAAACTTCATTCGGCGATTGCGACCTTCGAGTTCGACGGGCCGAAGCGCGGGATGGTGGTAACGACGGGTCGGTTCACTAACCCGGCGACCGAGTATGCTCAGCGACTCCAGCGCAATGACGATCCGTATCCGATTGAACTCATTGACGGTGACGCTCTTGTGTAGCACATTGTTGATGGAGCGCCCTCTTGTGATTGTGCGCTGATTATGATGAACTGAGTCATCAATCAGGAACCGCTCTACACGCAGATCTCAGTCAAACAGATGAGCAACGCAACTGAATCAACTGCTGTGTTGAATAGATGCTGAGTCACGGTTACAGAGGCTCACAGAGCGGTTCTATGTTCGAGGTGGCGAACATGAGGACGATTTCACGGAACTGTCGATACCAGCCGAGCGCTCGCACGGCATCGCCGAGCGAGCGCTTCGTTGTCGAATACGAAGTCTCGGCCATCCAACGCTGAGCGTAGCCTTTTGTCCGGATGAGAGCGTTATATCCTACCGTCAACGGTCTCGATCCACGCTGTAAGATGAGTGGCTCGACACCGAGCGCGTAGAACTCGTATTTCGTGATCCAGTTGTGGAACGCTTTGTCAGCAGCCACCGAGAGCAGGTCGTCCGCGTTCCGGCGGACGACCTGCGGCCCGGTCTTCGTATCGTGTTTCCACCGGGCCGAGATATGTACATCAAGGACGGCAAGAGACTCTCTGTCGGTTAATGTCGTCACTTTCAGTGTTTGAACGTTACTTCCCGACCGCTGGCGATAGTACGACGAGGCCGAGCGGCGGTCGAAGAACGTGCTGTCGAGTGCTGCATGTCCGGACTGCGGGTGCTGCTGCGCTGAAACGCGCAGCAGCGCCCGCCACACCCACATTTTCAGCCGGTCGAACGATTTGTAGATCGTGCTGTAATCCGGCAGATCGTCCCGATCTAAGTCGAGTACGTCACGAATTTCGGCCATATACTCCAGCCGATTCGGCGTTTCGCGGTAGCTGTGGTCTTCTTCGAGCCGAAAACAGTGCAAAACGACGTGTTTCCAGCGGGCGAACCCGCCGCTGGCGGGCTCGCCCGCGTGCTTCCCCAACGCTTGTTTGACTAGGTGCCGACACTGTTCAACGAAGTCGAGGAGATCGACTTCCATGGACAGAATCGATTTCCTCGGCTTCGCCCTTCTACTCCGCGATATGAGCGGATTAGATCGCTATTCAACACGGCAGAAGATCGTACAATGTAATTTAGACTCATCCGCGGCTCTGGCAGTTGCTCACCGAGTTTGGAGCGACGCTGTGAGGGACTGCTGTGCCTGTAGCCCGGCCTGAAACCGGCCGATAATCTCGCTCTGATGGGACTCGCAGGCGAGCACCGCGACAGCCCCGCGGCCAACCGGGAGTGTTGGCAGCTGGAGCCGATTGCCGGCCTGCCGACACCCCGGACAATTGATACCTCCGGCTGGCCGGTGGTCCAAGAGCTCTGCGCGTTCTTCCGTCGTCAGCTCACAGACCGACCGAAACTGTTCAACGTGGTCCGAACAGCCGAGCAGCGGGATCGTCAGCTGATCAAGCAGCAAAAAAGAAATGGTGGTTCTGCTTGGCGACTGCAGTGCCGCATCGCACGCTGCACAAGGAACCGTTTGGTGGTCGTCCTCTTGAGGTGCCGTCCACTCGTCGAGCTCAGCAGCATCCATATGGGGAAGTAACGTAATGTTTGTACGCGACACTGATGGCTTCTGGGCTTTCAGCCCAGTACCATGAAATTGTTCGGCCCGTGAACTGCTCCGGGGTCAAGCCCCGAGGCACTCTGCCTGCTTTCTCTGTAGACAATCTGGACACTCTCCCTCCGCCTGTAGGTAGGGATAATTCATGGTTCTTCGACCAACGAGCGAGCGCGTTTCACGGAAAGCCGTCGAAGGCGTACACGTCGTAGGAGTCAATCGGTTCGGCGCCACCGGGGGCCCGAAAGCCGGATGAATCGGCGCTGAACTCGAACGATTCGGTCGGGCTGTTCTCGATGTACGTTCCGGTTCCGCGAAGCCGCCCGGCTTCGTCCCAGATCGGAGCTATGACGACGACCCTGTCGTGGTCGGAGTCGGCCAGATCGAGGTCGCCAACCACGTTGATGAGGTCGCCGCCGGCGGAGAGGCTGGTGTTTGTTACGGTGATGTCTTCGAGTTTCGTGCTTCGAACTTGGGCGTGGGCGTCGGTGACGTCGTGTTCGAGCGAGTCAAACTCGTCCATCTCGAAGGCCCCCTCGTGAAAGTAGCGCAACGTCGTCTCCGGAGGCAGATAGCTCGTGATGTGCTCGTTGGATGCCAGCACGGTGCCGTCGTCGTCGAGAACTTCCGACTCGATTCTGATTCCGCCGTGGGGAACATCGGTCCCATTTTCGACGTCGACCTGGAGCCAGGGATCCGCTACATTGTCGTCGGAGGCGCCGATCACCGTCGAATCGGCGATCTCGATTGAGGCCTCTCGATCGTCTGCATACTCTACGTCGCCGTTCTCCTCCTCCGTGTTCCCCCCTGTCGTACAGCCGGCGATGGTGGCCGCTCCGCCAGTCGCCATCAGAAATGCTCGCCGTTCCATACGCCCCCATCGTCCTTTTGGATATCAATCCCTGTGGTATGTCCTGTCTGGTGAACTGCCTCGGGGTGTAGGGCTGCGCGTGCGGGCGGTGTATCTTGGTAGCTACGGCTCTGTTTCAGGGACATCTCCGCTTTTTCCGACGCGACCAACCTCTTGGATGTCCCGCACATAGGACAGGAAGTTATCGAACAGCTGTTTTGCCTCACAGGCCGCTTCGTAGTTCGTTGAGTGGATGCCGTCGAGGACCGCGTCGATCTGCTGTGGCGAAAGATCCCCCGATTTCCCCTTTGTGATCATTCTAGCGGTCTCCATGTCGTACTCCGGGTGGAACTGGACGGCAAAGATGTTGTGTTTCCGGAACCCCTGAATTCCGTACTCGTTTCGTGCAAACACCGTCGCTCCCGGTGGCTTCTCGCGGACGTGGTCCGAGTGGCTCGTAAAGACAGTCAGCGTTTCGTCGATATCCTCAAGCAGACGGTTTTTCCCGTCTTGCTCGATGGTCCGGTACCCGAGTTCGTACTCACCCATCCCCTCGACGCGACCCCCCAGTACATCCGCAAGGAGTTGGTGCCCGAAACAGACGCCGAGTCCGGGAAGTCCAGCTTCGGCCGCGTCGCCGACCCAGGTTTTTAGCTGCCCGATCCACTCACGGTCCCAATACACCGACGCCCTCGAGCCGGTAACGACGAACCCGTCGTATTGGAAGTCGTCGGGAAATTCACCTGTCGGACAATGAAATGTCTCGAGATCAGCGTCGAGTTCTCGATGGAAATTCTCCTTGGTCTCCTCAGCTTTGTGGGCCGCGTTCAACAATGCGAGACTCGGCTGATCCATCGACTAGCACTACTCACCTATTACGGAAATACAGTTTCATTTCGGCATCACTTACCACGGATTTGAAATCAGTCAGTCGACGGTCGTTGAGCGAGCCCTGGACAGATCCTGTTCGAGACGCTCGGCGTATTCGAGTCGAAGTTCGCGCGTCTTAGCTACCGTGAGTTCCTCGCCAGCGTCGATTTGATGGGTGAGGGGGGCGTACGAAGAGGCGTTGAACCCCATTCGATCGAGGTACTGCCGGACCGCATCCGACGAGAGCCCATGCCGGACCGCACGTTCGACGTACTCTTCGACGGCACTAAACTCTGGAAGGACGATCGCGTCCTCCGTCCGGCGGCCGGTATCTCCCTCGATGCGCACCTCGGCATCACGGAGGTGATCGATGAGGTCAACGATGTCGTCGGCGAGTCGAACGATCTGGCTTGGGAGGGCGGTATCCGGCGAGCGCCATTCGACGGTCGAGAACTCCTCGCGGAGCTGGACTGGTGTCCAGACCGAACTTTCTGGATCGAAACACGCCTCAGTCGTCTCTCGGTCGACCTCCGCGGTTACCCCTTCCGCCACGAATTCTTCATATCGACGCTCAAGTCGTGCTTCCCACTCCGCCGTATCTTCGATGTACGACCACAACCGCCCCTGGTGTGGCAACGAATTATACGCCATCCATCGATAAAGCTGTGACCGGGCACCGGTTGTCAGGTATGTTCCCTCAAAATACGGTGAGGAGTTGACGAGTGCCAGTGCGGGATCAATGGCGATGAGCGCGTTCAGCTGGTCGATTTTTCGGCCAGGCTGTTGTTCGACGTGAATATGGGTTCCGGCACAGTGGCGTACGTATTCGAAGTCCTCTCCGAGGATGCGGTCCTGAATTCGTGTCCGTTCGCTCGGGAGGTCTTCGATGAGCCCCTGGTAAATCGGTGTTCCGAGCGGAACAAGCCCCTTATCCTGCTTTTTGGCTCGCTGTAGGACCCGTTCGAGTCGAGTAAACAACTCTTCGCGGAGCTGTGCTGTTGTCTCACATGGCGTCGTCTTGATCTCGAGTAACGGTGCGACGAACTCCCGTTCGACTCCTGGCGACGCATCAACGAGATCTTCCGGTTCGGTCAGTCTCCCCTCTCCGTCGACTACCCAGTACTCCACTTCGATGCTCCGCCGTATCGGCTCACCTTCGCTGGCCGATCCGGTAGTTGTTGTTCGATTTGGCGACCGGTGGGTATCTGGTGATTCAGACATGCTTGAGTGCAGTAAGTAAACATAACCTATCGGATTGCCACAACGTAATCAACGCTGTAACAATTCCGGATGAGCGTTCACTATTCACACACTCTTGCGTATGACCGGTGCTTTCTA
Organism: Natronomonas pharaonis DSM 2160; assembly: GCF_000026045.1. NCBI lineage: Archaea > Methanobacteriati > Methanobacteriota > Halobacteria > Halobacteriales > Natronomonadaceae > Natronomonas > Natronomonas pharaonis. The sequence goes on from NC_007427.1 coordinate 120,589, forward strand.
AATAAGTGTTATGGAGGGATGCCAAAATCACGGCGAGAGCTGTCAGTTTCATCCACACTCCTGAAGGGGTGGGCTTTCGCCTCGCTACCGCTGTAAGTCCCAACGAGGAGCGCACAAACCGGAGTACCGGAGACGGAAAAGCTGCCGCCGTGGAGACGGCATAGCCGCCACCCCACCGGAGGAATCCCACGGCTTCAGCCGTGGGAGGAGGTCAATGACGATTCCGCAGTGGCGTTGTCAACGCTTTCCGTAGACGAATCGATGGGGCCGCGAACAATACTGACGTTCCCCGTATTCTGTCTGGCGATCCGTTCGGCGATCGAGCCAAAGAAGATGCGAGATATGTCGCTCTTCTCGGAGAGGCCGACACAGACGGTGTCGTAACTCTCGACCGCGTCGATGATTGTCGCCTCGGTATCCTCGGCGACGACAACCTTCGTCTCGTACTCGTCGGGGTCGAGCCCTGCCCGCTGAGCGATCCAGCGGACCGCCGAATGCCCCCGCTCGACCGGATTCACGTCGTCCTCGTCGGCTGGCGGCTGGACGTTGAGGAGGACTGGTGTCGTGTCGGATACTGCTGCAAAGTCTGCCGCCCGCCGGGCAGCGACCGGGCTATGCGGGCCGGGGCCTGCTAGTGCGACGGGCGTTCCGATCGAGTCCGATTTAATCTTGACCAGCGAGACGTCACAGGATGCGCCCCTAATAACGGGATCGAGTGTTCGTCCGAAGACGTACTCGTTGCGGTCGAGGGAGCCCTCCCATCCCAAAACGAGCTGGTCGGCTTCGAGATCTTCGACAACATCGACGATCCCGTCTCCGACATCGTCTTTCACGACCGCCTGTGTCTGGAGGGTGCCCCCGAGATCGTCGGCGATCTCCTGTGCGGTCTCCAGGAGTTTGCGCTGGTGGTCGAGACGGCCCGAGTCGACGTTCTGAAGTCCGGACTGGTCGGCCTCAATGACGTTGATGGCGACGAGTTCGGTAGCTCTCTCGCCAGCGTGTGCCCGTGCAGTCGCCGCCGCCAGCTTCAACAGTCCACGCTCTGTTTCGGGATTCGCCACTGGAACGACGACGCGATAGGGCTGTTCGGACGGTTTACGGAGCGCCGTCGGGAAAACCCCCGCTTCGATATCCCGCTGCCGTGCGTACGCGAGGTACCAGACCCCACCAAGAACGACAACTCCCGAGCCGACGAGCAAGACGACCGGCTCCATCTGGGAGATGACAAGCGCCGTCATGACCACGCCGGCGATCGGCACGGCCGGATAGAGGACGCCCGGGATGGCGAAGTCCGGGTCGTACTCCGGGGGGTCGGCGTACCGAAAGCCGACGAGCGCTACGTGAACGAGCGCATACGAAACCAGAAAGCTGAAACTCGCGACTTCGGCCAACAGCGCCACGATCGCTTCGACCTCGAGGCCCAGACTAATCAGGAACCCGGTGACAGCACCGGTAACGAGGATCGCCCGATGGGGCGTGTTGAAGTTGCTGTGGGTGTAGTTGAACCAGTTGCTCATCAAATTGTCTCGCCCCATCGCAAAAATCACTCGCGACGCAGCCAGTATCGAGGAGTTCGAACTCGAGATAGCCGCAATGACGGCAGCGAAGACGATCGCCACGACGCCGATCGACCCCATGAACACGACTGCTACATCCGAGACTGGAACCAGTGAGTCACCGATGTCCTGATACGGGACAACTCCGGTCGTGACGAGCATAAGTACCATATAGAGAATCGTTACGGAGACGACTGACAGAACCATCGTAAGCGGGATGAGCTTTCCCGGCTTTTTGATCTCACCGGCGACGGTTGCGATGATTTCGAAGCCGAGGAACGTAACGAACACTGTCCCGGTCGTGGCGACGATACCAGTCGTGCCGGTGGGTGCGAAATCGGACAGGTTCGCCATGTCGATAAAGAAGAGTCCGAGTATCATGTAGACGAGTACGATGGCGAACTCGGTTCCGATCATGATATTCTGTGCGCCGCCGGATTCCTCGGTCCCGTAGACGTTGATCGCGACGATGAGCGCCAACCCGAGCAGTCCGAAGAGGACGACGAGGGCCCGGCCGTCAAAAAACGGGAGCGGTTCGACGATGTACTGGCCGAACCCGACCATGTAGAACGCACTCGCGAACATCAGCCCGGTCCACATTCCCCAGCCGACGATGCTCCCGAAGAAACTCCCGAGTCCACGGTTGACGTAGTGGTAGCTTCCGCCGGCGATCGGCATCCCCGTCGCGAGCTCGGCGAGTGTAATCGCAGCGAGTAACGCGGTGAACCCCGCAATCCCGAACGAGATCGAACTTGCCGGACCGGCACCCTCGGCTGCAATTCCGGGCAAAATAAAAATCCCTGCACCGATCATCGTTCCGCCACCAAGCGTCATCGCCTCGAGGAACCCGAGGTTGCGCTCGAGTTCCCCACTGTCGCCGCTCATTATTGGGCAGACTGCGGGAATCGGCGATTCGTCGCTTGACGCGAGTATGATCGATGATTCGTCGACAAGTAGACCGGCAACTCGAGACAAGGAGCTCTCAAACCGGCAGTAGGTACAAATCGTCTAGTCACGATATCGTGATACTGGTGAACAGCAATTATAAATTATACGACACTGCCCAGCGACTGGGTACTTGCTCAGTTCGTATTTGGAGCGAGGCGATTGGCCGAAAGCGGCCGCCTCGCTGCCGTTTCCGCCGGCGTGAACCGTCAGTGATGGGTCTGGCGTCGCGTGGGATGGGACTACTGCTCGAGCGTCGAGCGCAGTTCATTCTTCAGATGTTCCGTTAGGATTTCGAACGACGAGCGTTGGACTGGCTACTTCCTGGGAAATCGTCCGCAACCTGGCGCCGAAGATGCGTTCACGTAGCGACGGTTCCGTTTCACCGAGAACTAGCAGATCGAACTGGTCGCTGGCACCGACGATATCGGCGGGAACGTCGTCACATTCGACGATTCGTCTCTCTATTCGGTCCGGTTCGATACCCTCGTCGAGAAGTTGAGTCGCCGCCTTCTCGAGCACGGATTCACCACGGCCCCGGTCGCCTTCCTCCCCAACTGTGTGTGATAATGTAACGGACGAGTCGCTGTTCTGGAGGAGCGTGACGACGACGCCCAGAATTCGATCGAGGTTTCGGTCTCCGCGCAGGGGGACGAGGATGCGATTGATACCGTTTCCGTCGCCAGGAATCATCACCGCGTCACACTGTTTTTCAGCCGCGATTCGGTCGATTGGATCCTGCCGGTCGTGTGTGAAAACGAGTTTCGTGGTGAGCGTTCCGTTCCCCCCTGAAAACCGTGATGCGGCCTCGACTAACCGACTTTCCGCTTGCTCGGTCCTCGTTTCCTTGAGTTGGGCCGGCACAGTCTGGTCCGGGACCGGAAAGTATCCAAGCAGGACAACGTTTACTGATTCCAATAGATCGACTACTCCCTGGCTCGGTGTCGCGGGTTCGGAGACGTCAACCGGGACGAGAATCGTCGAATCAGTGGATAGTGGCATATGTGGATATGTCTGGAAACAACATATAACTGTACCCCTACGAACGCGAGTGGATCACACTCGGTGATGTCACGAGACTCGCTGATGTCGACCGCTAGACGATGCGTGACATTCTCCGTGAGCACGGTGTTGAACTTTGCCTCGGGCTCGTTGACGCCTCTCCGTTTTGAACTGCGACGGCAAGCCTCGGTGTCGATAACATTGACGGCGTTCGAATCGGGACGACGGCTGTCCAGGTTCTTACGGAACTGAACGCACAGCGGGACAATTCCTGATTTCACCTCTGATGTGCAAGCTGTGTGCAGGCGTCGAAACGGTTATTTTTCCATGCTTATCGGGCCGACAACCCCGCCCAGTTTACGGCTCGTATCAGACTACTGTGAAATACGTCTGGCACCACCCTGCAAGTGTTTCTGAAGTGGCCGAAAAAGCGCTCCGGCTATCCAGAGAAGGCGAGAGACTCCTACCGTTCACAGCGTAAAAACGAGCGTGCGAACTGAGCGGTGAAGGGGTTACCAGATACGATCGATATTTGAGCTGGTACTCGATACGCGATGTTCTTTAACCAACAGATAGCGAGGTTCCCGCCGGTTGTTGGGTAAGACGAGCGTGGCGGGGGGCACCGGCAGTCGGGTGATCCGTCTGTGGGTGGCTCGCTCCAAGTCCACAAGAGCTCGTCTGAAGCTTGAGGTGCCACGAACGTCCGCCGACCGTTAGATACACCGTCGTCCCCCCGAATTGCCGCCCAATGGGCAACGGAAACGAGACTATTTTCAGGAACCGATTCTCGACGGACGAAATCTACGAGCGGGTCGTCGTCGAGGCCGATGAGGAAATGAACAGATCGATGCCCGAACTGTTCTTCAGCGCCCTAGCCGGTGGATTTGCCATTTCGATCACGTTCCTGTTGTACGTGTCAGGCACGCACGCAGCCGACGGTGCCGCCATACTCGGCGCGATTCTCTACCCGCTCGGGTTTATTTACATCATTATCGGCAACTACCAGTTGTATACGGAGAACACGCTGCCGCCGGTCGCGCTCGTCCTCGAACGGATCGCGAGTCTCCCGGCGATGTTGCGGATGTACGGGATCGTGCTCTGGGGGAACTTGGCCGGCGGGACGATCGGCGCACTCGTACTCGCACACGGCGGCGTGTTCGATGCGGCGACGACACAGACGGCGATCGAAATCGCCACGAGCGGCGTCGAGACCAACTGGTGGCCGCTGTTCTTCAAGGCGATGTTTGCCGGACTCATCGTCGCCGGCGTCGTCTGGATGGACTTCAGCGTCAGCAACGCCATGGCCCGGGTCACCCTGATCTACATGGCCTTCCTCGCGATCCCGGTTGGGGGGCTGTTTCACATCGTCGTCGCGTCGACGGAGGTTATGTTCCTCGTGTTCCTCGGGGAGATCGGGCTGTGGGTCGGAGCCGTCCAGTTCGCGCTGCCGGTGTTGCTCGGGAACACCCTCGGCGGAATCCTGCTCGTTACGATCGTCAACTACTTCCAGACGTCCGATAAGGTCCACGGGTTTGAGGGACAGCTACCGCTCAAGGAGTGGGTCCTGACCGTCAACACCGGCTCGATCGAGGCGGACGCTCTGCTCGCAGAATTGGAACGGCGGATCGATCACTGAACGGAGCCGGGACCAGTACCCACTCCCGGGCACTTGCCTTGCCCCGCCTGTAGACAAGCAGGGCATCGTGGGGACATCGCATAGCAGTCGGGGCTGCCCCCGGCTTCGGTGATGACCGCTCGTGAGGGACATGGCAGCTTCGCATCGTAGCGGCAGCGGCGCTGGGTCTTAACCAACAGGTACTGTGACTCTAGTCGGCTGTTGGTTAAGACGAGCGAGGCGGGCGACGCCGGCGAGGGCGAGTCGATCGAAGCCGTCGAAGAATCGAGCAAGGGGACCGTGGTAATCAAGAAAGTCAGCTGTGGCAAAGTGATGTGACTGCCCGTGATCGGAGAACAGATCGCTGAATAGAGGAGTGAACCCATTCATGTTTCTGATGCGTATTAGTCGATTCCTATCGGCTCACTTGACATAAGAGCTCCCCTAAAAGGACACGTTGACTGTGCGACGTCGAAAAGTGAGAGTCGCTACTCAGAGAGTGACTGATGTTGTTGGACACGTTGAGCTACAACCGATCGGAACTCGGGGAACGATACGATGAACTCACCGTCGGTGAACAACTCCACGTACGCTTCTCGGGCGATGTCGGCGATGAGTCGGTCGCGGACTGATGCTACTGTCGGCGTGGCCGTGTCGTCTTCCAATAGTTCAACTGTCCGTTCAATACGTTCGTTAGTCGCATACGTATCGGCGAGTTCCGTGACAGACGGCCCCCTCGTCGCCGAGGGTGATTCATCGCACTCTGACTGCCATACAGTCACGTGTCCGTCAGATTTATCCCGGAGTAAGACGCCGGCTGCTTTGCCGGAGCGCCACGCTGATTCCGGAAACGCCGTGTCATTATCGAACCGCGCGAAATCCGTGTGCGCAGCCGAAGCTTCCTTTTCAATCGCTGGTAGCGTCGGGAGCCCAAGCCGTTTGAATACACCAGTCGCTGCATCGGGCGAAAGGAACGTCTCTTTGGATGACGACCATACATCAACACCGACAAACGCTGGCAGCACATCCCACTCGTAGTTGAGGCCCTCATTCCACGTCGTCATCCCGCAAAACGTCACAGTACTCGATGCGCTGGTCGCTGCCTGCAACGCCGCACGGTCGATCTGGTTGGTGATGAGCTGTGCCGCCCGGCGGTACTGAATTGGAACGGACTCAGCGCTATCGAACGTTCGGTCACCGACAGCGAACGTCACTAGGCCTGAAGCAGCCACTTGGAATCGAAACGTCCCTCCCGTTGGTAGCTCCTGCACCCAAAGGTGCCCGGAGAGGTCATCCACCGAGGCTAGTGTCGCTGTCTCAGGACATGCTTTCACACGATGATACAGTCTGGCTCACCTGGTAAAGGCAAGGGTGAGCTACTGGTAATGGTGTTCTGGCGATAGTGGTGGTCGTTGTTGGCCACAGCCTTTGTACGGTGGCAGTCGGTCGACAGGGCAAGTGTCCAGGCCCCACCGTTCGGAAATACTCATCCGGCTCCGATAGCAAACAGTATCACCAGCTGCCCGCTCGACGAAAATGCACAATAGCAGCCGCTCATCGGTGGTCAGGTTTCCTCGGTGATACAGCGCCATACCGCCAGTCCAACGGAAACGGCCAAAAGATTCCAGCAGCTGGCAATATGCGGCTTTCTACCTCCGCAGGCTACTGCTCCGCCCTCTTCATTGACATCCTCCACACGGCTGAAGCCGTGGGATTCCCACGTTGGGATATTAGGGTTTACGGTCGTACCTGTTCTTGTGGGGCGACTCGCCCCGTTGATTTCTCGAACAGGCGGACCGATGGCTGTGCCAAACAGCCGTTACTCCTATCCTGTGTCGGATTCGGAGTTACCGTCGCTCGCATATTCTCCGCCGCGTTCAGGTCGCTATTTGCGACCAACTCGCAGCTCTCACACACGTACAACCCACGCTCGACTCGGTTCGAGTCAGCTTCCGCCCCACACTCACAGCAGGTTTTCGATGTTTTCAATCCCGCTTCGTCCACACGCTCTACGTCGATGCCCCGCTCTTGGGCTTTGTACTCGATGTGGCTGAGAAGCGTCTCGAACGCCCAGTCGTGTAGTCGCTTGTTGCCGTGTCGTCCCCAGTCTTCATCCTCACGGATGTTCTTCGGATGGCCGACTGCAATTGTCCCAACACCTCGGTCAGCACACTGCTGAACAATGTCTTTCGAGAGGGCGTGCAGAAAGTGTTCTTGCCGCCGGGATTTCTTCTGTCGCGCCCACTCTGCGTGGTCGCTGGGACCATTCTCACCTTCCGTCTCGTATTCCTGCTGTCGGAAGTAGTGGGCGTCTTCTTTCAAAGAGTTGCCAGGATACAGCAGTGTCTCGTCACCGACAGAGATTGCCGCCGTGTTACAGATGCCAAGGTCAACACCTGCTGTCTTCTCACCGGGTGTCTCAGGCGTCTCAACCCGCATCTTGCAGACGAAATGCAGCTCCCACTCTTCGCCGGTCCAGACAGCACGCACCGTCTGGACGCTCTCAACAGCGTCGAGTGTCTGCTCGTCTGTCTGGAGGGTGTATTCACAGAGGATATAGTCAGCGGCGTAGCGCGACTCTTTCATGTTCATCCCTTTCGAGAGACGGACGCGGTTGTACTGGGTGTCGAGTTTGAAGCCTTGATTTTTCCACGTCACGGTTGAGCGCGGGTGGTCATCGCCGTGTTTGCGGTAGCCGGGTGGATTCGCGTCTGGGTCGTCCTGTTCGTACCACGAGACGAACGCCTCCCCGAGTTCCTGAAGAACTCGCTGACTAGATTGGCTGTGTAGGTCTGCATAGCGTTCGTGGGATTTGAGGTACGAACAGAGTTCGTCGGCGTCTGGGATGTGGCCGATAGCGTCCCAGACACGCGAAATCGTCCATCGCCCGACGTTCCACAATTTTGACGCGGCAAAGCCATGCGAATCGAGGCCGTCACAGACTTGCGAGTGGTTACGAATACTCGCTTTGAGTGTCCGCGTGACGACCCGATCCGACATATGTAAGCGTAGTATTTTTTCTTACATAAATGTTGGTTCTCGGCGTGGAATATCCAGCCAGAGCTACGAACGTGGAGAGATTCCCAGTTGTCGGCTTCATCCACACCCGTAAACGGGTGGGCTTTCGCCTTGCTACCGCTGTAAGAGCGCGCCACGAGTGCGTGAGTAGAGGGCGCGCACAGAAATATCGCTGTTTAGCGGTCAATGGCTCTTTAACGGCTGAGGTTTAACCAACAAACCGACGATATAGCTAGAACTGTTGGTTAAGATTGACGCCCTTATGTAGGGCTGACGAAAGGATCCGACCTCCGATATAGATTATTTAAGCCTGTGATACTATCTCAACACTATGCTTCGAGTCGGTGACGAGGAAGATGTCTCTACCTTAGAAACGGTCTCCCTGAAGGACGAGGGGTTTCGTGAGGATGACCTCCGAGAGTGGATCATCAATAGTCCAGAGAGCATCCTTGGAGAGGACTTTCGACTGGTTGGACGAGAGGTCTCTGTCAAGCAGATCGGTGATGGCATTGATCTTCTGGCCATCGACCGAGACGCTAACGTAGTTGCTATCGAACTCAAACGAGGCGCGCTAAAGCCGAAGGTCGATTTTCAGGGACTCAAGTACGCCGCCTACACCTCACACTGGGATTACTCCAAACTCCGCGATCAGTTCGAGAAGTTCAAGTCCACCTCGTGGGGCCGGACGCTCTACGAAGAGGAAACAACGTTTACCGAGGTTCTTGACGAGTTTTGCAACGAGGACTACACTCTCAATCAGGATCAGCGGATCGTTTTTGTTGGAGAATCAGTCCGCGAGCGACTGGACATTGTACTCCGGTGGCTTAGCGACAGGTCAATCGACATCTCTGTCATTGAGTTCCAACTTCTCAAAGACGACAATCGGCTGTATCTCGATGCGGAGCAGACGATTCCGACGCCAGAGCACACCATGACTGACGTGAGTCCTGACACTTCTGATGAGCCGTGGAAAGAGGACGGACAGAGTTGGCACCTCAACGAGCGTTCAAACGAGGAAACAGCCGGGTTACTGGAGGATGTCACAGCTGTACTGCAGGACTTGGAGTTCCTCAACGGGCCGGAGTGGGGGCAGAAGCACTACGTCGCGTTCAACAAGGGCCGAAAACGTCGCATCGCGATCCGGACAAAGCGGACGCTGTTCCACATCGATCTGTACGACGTCGATACGGCGTCGCTAGATGCTGCGGAGATCGCAGACGCACTCGGGATTGATGTTGAGTCGGTCGCGGTCAAGAAGGATATGCGTGGAAGTGGTCGAAGTGGGGTGAGAATCACCTGCGTGCCGAACCAGGCGATCGATTTTGATGCGATTGAATCGCAGGCTCGGGAGATACTCGGTGAGACTACTGAGTGAGTGGCTTTGTTGAACTCCTCTGTGGGCGATGGGCTTTAGCAACCGCGCTGAATACAGAGGATCAATACGGCACTTCAGTTGGAACTAGTCGAGAACGATCGCCAATCGTGGTGAGTGTTCTCATACTGTCGGTCATACATATGTGAGTATACGGTTGTCAGATCAGCAGCCATAGCACGTTAAACCGCTGGCTCTGGCAGGCACGCATTCACAGAACCATGGCCGACAGTATCAGTCAGGGCTCGAGATGGGTTGTTCTATCCGCGTAATATACTCCTTGTGAGACGCTTCAGCCACAGTACAGACATCAGGAACAAATCTGACGTAGTTGACATGTTCACTTCGATCCCGTATTTCGAACCCGTTGGTCTGGGCAAACGTCGTCACTGCATCCGCAGCACCGTCTCGATACTGAAAGAGAACGGTTCCTCTCCCGATCGGCGCGTCGTACTCGTCTGTGTCACGAAGCGTCGATTCGAGATCGGGGCCGATTTTTTCGGAGTTGAATGGATACTCACAGTCCTCGAACCCGTACCCTGCCAGCGTGTCTCTATCATTTGGGTCCTCATCGGTTGTTTGTCGATGATCAGTTTCATTACTCATGTCGGTCGCACGCTCACCACAGCCGGAGAGGAAAAAGACACCGCCAGCGACGATGATTGCCCGCCGATTCATACGATGGATACTGTACTAGCAGACAAAAAAGCGGCGACCAGTATATAGTTGTGTCCGAAATCGTTCACTATCTGATGCTAAGTTTAACATCTATATCGACCGGACCAGATCTCCGTTCTGACTGTGTAAGACTCGCGCCTTCCATCTTGCACGGCACTTCTGACGAGTATCTGGTAAGGTGCCCCTCACCGGTCACTGCTTGTTCTCAATTGTTT
>NC_007428.1 GCF_000026045.1 Natronomonas pharaonis DSM 2160
GCGTGACTGAAGACTTAGAGTTTGCGGTCGAGACGGACTGAAAACCCAGAACGGGATTGAAACATTACGGCGAATGGACGCTCGATATGACGTTTGACGATGTCGAGACGGACTGAAAACCCAGAACGGGATTGAAACGTTGCGGTCGACGATTCAGGCGACCAACTCGAACGTCGAGACGGACTGAAAACCCAGAACGGGATTGAAACAAAGATACGCTCAGGCGTTGTCTCCCGCAACCCATGTCGAGACGGACTGAAAACCCAGAACGGGATTGAAACAACGTCCCTGATTCAACGCGGATTGGGTCGGTTGCAGTCGAGACGGACTGAAAACCCAGAACGGGATTGAAACTGAAGGTAAAGATATCGTCGTCAATCATGAAAACCGTCGAGACGGACTGAAAACCCAGAACGGGATTGAAACTCGCTAGTCATCGGTCAGGCCCTCCGGGCTGGTGGTGTCGAGACGGACTGAAAACCCAGAACGGGATTGAAACCGTCGGCGTCTCGCTCGACGACCGTGCCCGTCGAGTCGAGACGGACTGAAAACCCAGAATAGGATTGAAACCTGCCGGTGAAGAACGCGCGGAGCGGCGGCAGCGGTCACAGTAGACAGAAAGCCACTGATTGCGCTGAATAGTCCGAGCTGCTCGTATTGAATTGCCCTGATGCTTATTCTCGATGCTGCTCAAGCAACGCCGATGACCTGTGAGAAAGACAACAACAGTCGGAACAGTTCGATAGAGGTGTGTCCGGAGGTCGGCGAAGCGGTGGTTTCGGTGCGGGACCGTGGGGTCAGAGCTGAATGTATACGACCATCCCGATGTATGCACACTTCGTCGTCTGCTGAGCGAGTCGCGTGTATAGATCGAGCCGGTGATCGGCACGATCACGCCGGCCGCCGAGCGACGGCCACGACCGGGTATATAAAGAACAGCCGCTCGGTCACCGCAGAACGACGCAACCGAATCCCCCGTATGCACGGAGCTATATAAATGGGTGAACGAACGACCCTCAGACTGTCCGACGAACGGAAGCACCTACTCGATCAAGCAAGCGATATCGTGGCGTCCGACCCATCGGATGACCCGCCGAGGAGTGACGTCATCGACGCCGCACTGACGCACCTGATCGAATCCCACGAGAACCTCGAAGACGTCCGCGACAAGTACCCGCCCGGCGAGGTGAAAGACTGCTGCAACACGTCCGTGCTGCAGCTCCGGTACCGAACGTCAATCGAGCAGCGCTGGCGGTAAGAGGCTACCAACCTGAGAGGGTGTCATAGAACAGTTACCATACCAAAGAGCAGAGCCTGTCATAGAAAACTTCGCACGGTCTGTCTATCCGACTCTTGTCAAGACCTGCGTGCAAGATACACAGCGCGTATCTTACATAGCGGATATTTGGATTCTCCCAAAGGTCGGGCTACACGAACGAAGGTAAACCGATACAAAAATATAATATAGTCTATAACATTAATCAGTAATTATGAGTGATCCATTTACCGAAATCCGGTATGTTGGGGATCACCGGGCAGATGTCCTGCGAAATGCCGGGTACGACTCTTTAGATGAATTGAGTCAGGCGTCAAGAGATGAAATAGCGTCGATAGATGGATTTGAGGACGGAATTGCAGAGAGAGTTGTTCGGCACTTCAAAAACGAACAATAAACAGGACGATTAGACATGAGTGAGTAGCAGGAACTTGAGGCTCTGTGCTGAATAGATGCTCTATATCTTGCATACCACCTCAGATATCAATCGTATCTAGTAGTTTCTTTTTCGCCCAGTACGCAGTTCTCTAACCGGCTGAGACTGATTCTATGACACGCTATTACTGGAAAATTCGCATGTGACAGAATCAGCACACGGTTAGCAAATTGCCGAGCTGATTAGCTCTACTGTAGCGGTCGGACTAGTTTAATTGGCGCGACGTGATGGACGGACAGATTTCGACCGTGGAGCACGTTTGAGCAGTCTGGTGAGGCCGCAGAGCCAGCCCAAGAACGTCGAAGCTAACTCGTCCGGTCGACCCACTGGCAGAAGTCGTGAAAGTCGTCGGCACCCGCTTGTTTGGCTATTTGCTGCAGCGTCCCGACTGGGATCGGATCGGCTTTCGGGACCGTTACCGTCCGCACCTCGCCCGTTTCGTCATTCTCGTATCGAAGCGTTGTGTGGCTCCCCTTGCCACCAACCGGTACGAACCCGTGTTTGGTGAGCGTCTTAATCACGTCTCGCGAGGAAAAGCTCGTCCGGACCACACTACTCGAGCCACGGTGGCGAGCCATTTTCGCCGATCTCGACATCGATTCCTTGGTCCTCAAGATACGCTTCAGGATCGTCAATCCGCTCGCCGTCGCCAAAGTGGCTATCCAAAGCATCGGCGAGCTCGCGAAGCGCCTCAGCCTCGGTGTCGCCGAACGAGGCTACGCCCGACTCAACGTGTCGGGCCGTTACACGACCGTCGTCCTCGTGAACGAATTCGACGCCGGCCGGAGGCTCTGATACAGTCGCCATACTTCACATAAGCTATCGAGTGTTGTAAACTCACCGCCCAGCCGCTCGGTGCCGGCAGCGTAGGAACTCCTCAACGCGCGCGCTTCGCGGAGGTCACCGGTCCCTGACCGAACAGCGAGTTTCAGACCCCCCGCCCCCGCAGTACGCGAAATGGATTCCGGGTCGGACATCGAGGCCGTGCGACCCCCGGCCTGCCCTGTTAGAGCTGACCGTCTCATACTGTTAGCGCGTACGTACATACACATACCCTGCCTACCGCCGTTAGTAACAGTCAATCTCGGACCTCCGATGCAATCTGAGACACGCGTCCACGCGAGACCTCGCAGGCCTCCAGACGCGCGACATCCTTGCCGGTCATCTCCGTATCACGGTAGACCGATGCGATCCACTTGTCCCGCTCTTCCTCACGAGCCTCCTTCCGGGCTCGTTCGACCATCTCGTTGACCTCGCTTTGTCGCACCCAGTTCGACCCGTGGTCCCCGTCGTCAAGCCGGTCGTCTTTCAGCGCGTCCATGTATTTGAACGACTCCGAATCGTCCATGTTCGGCCACTCGAAGGTCTGGAGCGTCTCGTAGTACAGGACGCGCTTGGTGGGATGGATACGCTTCTTGTAGACACGAGCGAAGCCTCTGCGTTCGATGTTGATCCAGTAGTCCGCCAGCCGCTCGAAGCGGCTGTCTATCTCCTCCGGCGACGGCAGGTTGACGAAGGCGATAATCTCCCGAACACGGGCCATCTGCCACCTTTCGGCCGCATCGATGTTCTTGTTCGAGTTCGACCGGCGGGCATCGAACTGCTCGCCTTCCTCCATAATCGTCGCCGAGCCCGGTGGAAGGTGCCCGTAGAAATCCAAGAACTCGAAGGGGTCGATAGTCGTCTTGTGTTCGCTGAAGCCCGCTGCCGACGTATCTGAAACGTAGCCGAGGAAGTCACAGCAGTTCGACTTCCCGATGCCGGTCTGGCCGTCCTTTGCCGTGACGAGACACTTTGCGTCCCGATTCTCAGCCTTTCGCTGTGCCAACTCGCGGAAGAACGGTCCGTTGAAGGCTCCGAATAGCGACTCGGCTGCTTCGGTCGGTGCGGGGTCGGCTTCGCGCTTCCGGAGCTCGGCGGCAAGGTCGGCATCGAGGACTCCGTCGAGGTCGTGCGGCTCGTGGCCGTGATCGACGCTGACTGCCATCGCTAACTCCCTCCGGGGACCTTTTCGAGGGCATCATCCTGCCCTCTGGCTTCGAGTAGCGCCGCGAGGTCCTCGTGGCCGATATCATCGTGCGGCGTTGTCTCGCGCGCCTGTGCGCCGAAGCCGAGCTTCTTCGCCAGATCGTCGAGGTCCTCGGTCAGCTGTAGAATCTCCTCAACGGGGATCTCGGTAATCGCTGGGACAGTTTGGGTTGAGACGCCTCGTCCCCGACCGGCTGACGGCTGATGCCGTTCGACACGTTGACCGAGGCGCTGCCGTAGCGGTGCGATGTTCGGGAAGTCGCCGTCGTCAAGCACCGATTCGTCGCGGAACTCATACAGGACGTCGTAGTACTGGATGCAGGCGGCGGCTAACTCCTTGTGCGTCTGGACGCTGACCTGTCCTTCGACGCCTTCGTCCCAGTACTGATTCCGGACCATCTGTACGCGACGGCGCATATCGTGAATCATCCGCCGTGGCGCTCTGTCCTGCCGCTCGTCGTCGTCACTCGACATCGATATCGACCTCCGTTCCGGTGTCGTCGACGGGCTCGATCCAGATGCCGCCCCGGTACGTCTCGACGCGGACGGTTTGTCCCTTGTCGAGATTCAGCGTCATCGTAGCGTACTCGGTCAAGTTCGCGTAGAGGGCGGTGTTGCGCTGCTGGACAGTTCGCTCTTCGGTGTTGAGCGGTTCGTGACCGTCAGTGTACTGTCGGCGGTGGGTTCGGACGGGTTTACTGCATTGATTGGAGGCCATCGATTCGGAGTGCGCGGTGTTGCAGTAAAAGTCCCCGGTCCTGATGCAACAGCTATCCCCGGCCATACAGGAACCGGAGTCAGGCTATATGCCGTCCCATATTCAACGGCTACTCATGGCTGGTCAAAGCCAGAGTTACGTCAGCAAAGGCGCTGGCGCAGTGGAAGGAGTGTCGAACCGTACCGGGCTATCGGAGGCTCGTATCATGGGCACCGTCCGTGTCATCGGCGGTGCGATGATCGGCATCGCGATTCTCGCCCTTGTTCTGACCGAGGTGTTCACCCTCGAGGCGATGGACATCCAGGAGGGGCCATTCAGCGGAGTCGTCGATAGTCTCGAATCGACCGGGGGTGCTGCTCTCGGGCTGCTCGTCATCGGGCTGTTGGTTGCTGCTGCCAACCGCGTGATGGGCTTCTTCGGCAGCGGGGGCTTCTGACCAATGTCGGCGTCGTACGCCCACCGCGGTGCTGACGCCGTCGAACACGCGAGCGACGCAACCGGCGTTTCAGAGGCGCGCATTATGGGCACCGTCCGTGTTATCGGCGGTGCGATGATCGGCATCGCCGTCCTCGCCCTCGTCCTGACCGAGGTGTTCAGCCTTGAGCAGTTCGCTCAAGACGCTGACGGAAACTACGAGGGGCCATTCGGTGGTGTCCTTGACAGCCTCACGTCGACCGGTCCGGCAGCACTCGGGCTGCTGGTCATCGGCTTACTCGTCGCCGCGGCCAACCGCGTGATGGGCTTCTTCGGAGGCTCTGGCTTCTGAGCAGTCCATCCTGAGGCACCGCTTTTCGACTACTTTCCAACCGTCACACACCTATGAGAGGAAGCGTCTGGACCGTCGTCGTTCTGGCCGTCGGCTTAGCGATGCTGCCGTTGATACTCGATTTCGGTGACGCCGAAGGCAGCCTGACGGCTGACCTCTTCGGCATCATCGCTGTCTTCGACGGCATCCTTGGACTGTTGGTCCTCGTCGCCGCGATGGCGGCGTTCGTGGCGTACTTCCAGAGCGACGGGTTCTGAGAACGATGTACCAACGCTATTACTTCGCGCTGGCGGTCGGCGCGACGCTGCTGACAGCGGCGTGGCTGTTCCGACCGGACGAGCGTACCACTATCACGAGCTTCGGTGCATTCGTCAGCTGGAGCTTAACCGCCCTCGTCGGTGGTGAGGTCGAGCGCGTGACCAGCGACGGGAGCGTCGTCGCCGCTCCGGTTCCCGCTGAGGTCCGGTGGCTGACGTTCCTGTTTGCACTCCTGTCGCTACTCGCGCTGATTCTGTACACAGTCGGCGTCTACCCGCCGAACACCGACGATGAACCACTGAGTGATTCACAGACCAATGGATAGCGAAACGCAAGAACACATGGACGCACAGGAAGACCGGCAGCTCACCGCTAGCAGCCAGCAGGCTGTTATGTCGGCTGCTGCCGAGAAACAGCACCGGAAGCTCGAAAACAGCCACTTCCTCAACGAGCTTCGCGATTCGGATCTCGGTGATTCGGAGCTCTTCGAGTGGCTGGAAGACGAACATCCGACGTGGTTTTCCGGGGCGCATGCCGTCTCGAACCGCGGGGATACGTGGGACGATGAAGCCGACCTGCTCATGTTCAACAAGCGTGAGCGGGCACTGGCAGAGAACCGCCCTGGGCGGCTGCTTCGCGGGCGGCCATTTCTGCTTGCGACCGCGCAGGGAGCCGAAACGCCACAACTCGATGCCTACGACCAGCCGGGTATCCCTGGCGACCGGCAGTACTGGAAGCGGAAGACGGCTGACAAAGAATCGGCCCGCCGGCCGATGTCCTCCGAGGAGCAGAGCCGCCTCTACGGCGCTGCCGAGGTCGCCGCCGACCTGATGGCACTGTCGAAGAACGCTGCCGGTCTTGATGCGACCACGACCGCCACGACCGAAACGCGCGTTCGGCGCGAAGAGCAGGAAGAGGGAGCTGCATCGCGACTCGGGAGGTTCTACGAATGACCGCCGGTAACGATAGCGACCAGCCCAAGACGATGCTGGAGTACCATTTCCGGCGACTGTCGCGGAAAATCGTGGTAGTGGCTGGCCTCGTTATAGCGAGTCTCTTCGTGGCAGCCGGCATGATCGTTACGCCGTTCGACTCGGTGGTGGGATTGATACTCACACTCGCTGCGATTGCTGTACTGGCCGTTTGCCATGCGATTATGGAAGACGGGTTGCTGCGCCGCGGACTGAATAAGTTGCCTGGGGGTTCTCTCTCCGAACTCAAGCGCCCGGACGAACGCGAGCCTGCTGGAGGTGTCGCCGATGACTGACGACGACCTTCCGGGCGACGACGTCCTCGACGACGACCTGCTCGAAGACGCGGAGACAGAGGACACGGACCCTAAAACACGTGGAAAGAAAGCCGGCGAGCGAATGCGGCAAAAGACAGAGAACTTTGTCCTCTGGACCGGCGGCGTCGCCGGTGGCCTAACCAGTACCGCGTTCCGCATCGTACCGTTTACCGGTAGGCTGTTCAAGCGGATGGCGGTCAAGAGCATCGAGAACTACCACAAGAAGGCCGGCGGTGACGCGGTCGGTATCGTCGCCAAGGAGGGCCAACAGATCGACCTCATTCCGGTCAAGTACCGAACTCCTGAGGAGGTCGACGAAGGCGAAAAGGCCGGCTGGAAGGCCAAAGGAATCGACAAGGTCTGGAACCCCGGACCGGAAGGCTACTCGGTCAACTACATCGGCCGGACGCCGACAGTGCCGCTGCAGCGCGACGATCACGTCGAAGCCGGCTGGCTCAAACCCCGCATCGGCACGGCCATTGAACTCGACAACTACTGGCCGCTGTTCGTCAACCCGGACATCACCGCAAACATCGACTACGGTGCGGCCGGCGGGTCACAGCGGGCTCGTGCTGACGGTGGTATCAACGATCCGGCAGTGAGCTTCGAGCTCGACTCGCCGGGCGAGTGGGCCGGCGACAACATCATCGATCTCGACAGTGGGGACGGCTACGACGGGATGCGAATCTCGTTCAACAAGGCCAAAGAGTGGCGTGCCGAGACGACGACCTCCGAGTCGATGCAGATGCAGGAGGACCGCGGGTTCCTTCGTGGACGGCTCTCTGGCGACGAAGGGCCGTCGCTGTTCAAGTTGCTGCTGCTCTGTGCCGCCATCATCCTCGGCGTGCTGGCTATCGTCTTGATTGGTCCGCAGCTTGTCGGCGGCGAAGACGGCGGGTCGTCGATGAACCCGCTGCTGGTCAACAGCCTGATGGCCTTCGGGGCGGTCTGAGATGTTCGGCGCGTTCATCCGCGCCGTGCTTTCTGCGGGCGCAGCCGTGCTTATCGCCGCGATACTGTCGTTCATTCTTGGATTCTTTCTGCCGTTTCTTGGCCCCGAAGACGAGCTCCTGTATCGGAGCTTCGCGGCGGTCGCCGAGCACAACCTGCTGGTGATGATGCTGGCCGTCTGTGCGGCGCTGGTGGCCCGCGCCGTCGTCGAGGCGCGGCCGGGAGGGCTGTGAGATGTCGGCGTGGCTGCGGTTTGGCTACGGTCTGATGGCGACTGTCGGGCTGGCGGTTGGCGGACTCATTTACCAGCAGGTGTTCGTCGCCGAGTTGCTCCCGATTGCCCCGACTGAGGGGCCGTTCGCGACACCTGTCATCTGGCTTGACCGCCTTGTCCCGGTGATTCTGGTTGGATTGCTACTGTTCGTCTGGGCGTGGGTGATTGCGGGCTCCGTCCAGGAAGAGCGGACGCTCGATAGGAGGCGTGTGCGATGACCGACGAAGAACTACAACGGCTGCGAGATGAAGCGGTGCAGGAACAGCGGGGTCGTAATGCCGAGCGACCGCTTGCAGCAACGCGAACCGAAATCAAGACCCATGACTGACAGAGTCGAAGAACTTGAGAGCCGAGTCGAACAGCTTGAGCAAATAATCGAATCGCAATCGGCAGGTCCGAGCCGGCGGAGCGTCCTCGCATCGCTGGCTGGCGTCGCTGGCGCTGGGGCGCTCGGCGCTGGCGTCGGGAGTCAGCGGGCAGCGGCGCAAGAGGCAGTCGGGCAGGTCGGCACTGAAGCCGATCCAGTCGATTTGTTTGCCAATTCGATAGACGCGGAGTCAGCAAGCATCGGGGAGGTTGCAGGTCTGATGTACTCAACCAGCGACCAACCCATCCCGGACAATACATCAACACAGGTCGAATGGAATACTGTCGAAATAGAGGACAGCGATATTGTGGATGCTGATACTGGCAACGACCGTTTCGTTATTCAGGAGGACGGTACATATTACGTTGAGTCAAGTATTTTGTGGGGCACTGGTCTGAGTTGGGGTGAAGGTGATCGAGCACAACTGTCAATACAGGGGGATGTTGGGCTTTTTATTAACCGAACCCCAGCCCATGTCGGGTGGGTAGGCGAGGAAAAGCATATGAAAATATCCCGCGTTTACGAGATTTCGGAGGGTGACAGTATTGAGATATTTGTTGAACAACGAACAGGGGGTGAGGTGGAGCTGCGGCACTTTAGCGGTATGACAAATGCGTTTCAGGTGGTGAAGCTCGGATGAGTGACCACACCGACGCTTAACGATAAACACAACTGACAAAAATGAACGAACGCACCGGCCTCGTCGTGGTCGCGGTCGTGCTCATCGGCCTCTTGCTACCGGCCGGTGCAGCAATTGCTGTTGACCTCGGGACATTCGAGGCCAGCGAAGGAGTCGTGCTTGAAACAAACAGCGGCCTCACGGTCGAGCTCTCGGACAGCCAGGAGTTGCCAGCCGTCCCGTTCGCCGACGACGAAACAATTGCCGTTGATGGAGTTGAGATATCAGCCGACGGAAGCGCTGAGGTTGCGGTTTCGGATGCAACATTCGACGGCGATAGTGCGTCTGTCTCAGAGATCGACGCCACTTCGTCAGACATCTCAATTGCTCGTGACGATGTTGTCGAGGTTACTGTCGGCGGCGGCGTTGGCGAAGTCACGCTGCACGACGCTGAGTTAGATAACGACGAAACTGATATCGAGATATCTGGGAACTCTGAGATGCAATTGGAGCTGCACGGGACAGGATTTGATGGCGGGATTCAATTAGTTGATGCTGATGGGGATCAGGTTGGCGGCACAACGACAGCAATCGACGGTGAGACAATTGACCTTGCTGCCGGAAGCTACGAGCTTCGGCTTCAGGACGGTCCGTCACAGCTTGAAATCCGGGATGAAACCAACCCGGAGACTCTGCTTGATGACGACGAAATTGATCTCCGCGTTCGCTTTTTCGGGGATGATGAGCAGGTGTTTGAGCGGACGGCTACCGATGGCACGGTTGACCTAGATGGGTTGCCCGCCGATGAAGAGCTCGTTGTCACCGTTCGTGATGAGAATGCGGACTACGTCTGGCGGCGCATCCTCATCGACTCGATACTTGACCAAAGTGCAATTTATCTGCTACCGGCCACGGAACCGTCGTCAGAAATCCGCTTCCACCTGCAGGACGACACCGGCCGCTTCCCATCGGATGAAGCGCGGCTCTTCGTCGAGAAGCCGCTAACCATCGACGGAGAAACGACCTACCAGATTATCTCCGGTGATGAGTTCTCAGCTGGTGGGGAGTTTCCGACAACACTCGTCGAAGAGGAACGATACCGGCTGCGTGTCACCAACGATGCCGGCGAGGAACGGGTGCTCGGCGCGTATACAGTCACCGGGCCCGACAATCCCTCAGTGACGATTGGCACTGTCAACATCGCCGGCGATGTCGAAACGGAGCCAGTCGCACAAGCGTCGCTTCGCGCCGCACCACCGGATGCTGACTACGAGTACGAAGCCCGCGTCATCTATATCGACGAGGAGGGCGCGACTGACGCACTTACAATCGGTATCGAGAGTGAAGCCGGCGAGACCGTCCGGCCTGAAATTGAGGAATCTGGACCGTACGGTCGCTACATCGAAACCTACCCAATCTACGACCACAACTTCGACCCCGAAGAGGACTCGCTTATTGTCCACGTTGAGGCCGACCGCGGGTACCAAGGCACCGAGACGTGGGATATCCCGGTCGGTGACTTGCCAGACGTGCTGGCTGACGCCGATATCGACCCGTGGATTCTGGAGTTGATGGGTTGGGTCTCGTTGATTGCACTGGCAGGTCTCATCGTCATCGTCTCGCCGTCGCTGGCAGCCATCGTTACAGTCGGCTACGCGGCGCTGTTGACGGCCATCGGCATCCTACCCATTCCCGGCGTCGCCATCGGTGTCGCCGGGTCAACGGCCATCCTCTACCGGCTTGGCGGGGGTGGACTCCGATGAGGACCATCGGCGTCGTCGCATTCGTGCTGTTCCTCGGGTTCAGCGTGTCGATGCTGTCGATGTCCGGCATCGGGCCGGCTATCTTCGGCCAAGACACCGACGACGAAGTCGGCCTCGGACCGCAGGAGGACCTGGAGCAGGCCGCCGACGACGCAAGTGTCGATGAGGGTGACGAAGGTGGTATTGGGGCCGATGTCGCAGCCGAAGACGAGCCGACAACCATCGGGTTCGTGCTCGAAGGTGCGCAGTTCGCTGTCGGACTGGTAGCTTCGATAGCCGCGCTGCCGTTCACGCTGATGAATCTCGGTCTCCCGCGGTTCTTTGCCATACCGCTCGGGATGGTCCTGCAGATTGTCGGCGCAGTCGGGCTCTTTCAGTTCCTTACTGGGAGGGAGTGGATATGACGACGCCCGACTCTCCGGAGCTCGAGGACAGCTCACTCGCGTGCTTCGGGCAGGGGACTGAAGGCGACCTCGTCGAGTGCGTGACGACTGACCTGTCGGCAGCGGCCGGCGGGACGACGATGATGGGGCTACTCATCGGCGGGACGCTGCTGCTGTCGCTATACATCGCCGGCGACGGCGATCCAGCGGTCCCGACCGTCGTCACGATCCTCGTCGGCGGCACGCTTGTCCCGATGCTCCCGCCGCATCTCACGCCGTTTGCCTACTCGATAGTCGTTCTCGGCATCGCCTTCGGCGGGATGGCCGCCGCACAGCGCTGGCTGCTTCGCGGAGGGTTCTGACAGTGCGACGGATGCACCAGTTGATGGCGCTGCTGTCGTTTCCGCCGGTGCTGCTGCATGAGCTGACGCACTACGCCGTTGCGCGTCTCAGGACCGATGACGCCGCCTTCGAGGCCGAGGTCTTGGGCTCCGAAGCACGGGCCGTCTGGCGGCCGCTGGACAGTCCGCTGTGGCGATTCCTCGCGTTCCTTGCCCCGACGCTCTTCGGAGCGCTGCTGGCCGGCCTGTGGCTCGCCAGCGGCACTTCCTTCGAGGGCTGGCGTGCTGTCGCCGGCGTCGGGCTCGCACTGTACACACTCCCCTCAGTCGCTGATATACGCGGCGCGCTGGGGCGGCAACAAGCGCAGCAGTAACTACACCACAACTATGCGAACCTTTCAAAACACATCTGTAACGGAGGTAGAGTTCGGCCGTCTCGACTACGCACGTCAAGCCCGTGACGAACTCCCCAACGAGGCACTCGACGTGGATGACGACGGCCGTGAAAAGCGCCTCATCGTCGACAAGGACGCCATCGACAGGCGGACGATGTCGAGAGTCGAGGGGCTGGCTGCCGACAGCCGCGACTCCGCCCGCGGCGATATGCACGGCCAAGCCGAACTGACGCAGTCGGAACGGAACCAACTCGACTTCTCGCGAACGACGATTCCGGAAGCACGGACAGCGAAGGCGTCGCTGCAGTCCGAAGGTGTCGACGACTGGGTCGCACACTTCGACCCCACACTGACAACATCGGAGATGGCCGACAAGGCCCGTGACTCGGCAATCGGTGGCGGCCAGCGGATGGACGCCGAAGACAGCGTCCGCGCACAGGACCGCCGCCACGCCGAAGCCTTCCGCGAAGTACAGGGACAGGCAGAACGGCGAGCCCGAGATGGCTGTGAACAGGGCTTCGAGGATGCCTGCGACCAACTCGTTGAAGAGTTCGGCTTCGAACGCGCGGAAGCTGAACAGCTCCTCCGGCAGCGACAGGCGGAGGCCGTTGCACAGGCCGACCTGCAAGATACGAGTTTTCTCCGGGCAGCAACGAATGGCCGGTACCTGCAGGAGCCGCCGGAGCCAGCTCCGAACGCGCCCGGCTGGCGGAAGGCATCGACGGGGCGCTTCATTGGCTACGACCTGGTCGACCCGCGTGCAAAGCGACACCCCGAAACCGGTCATATCGCTGAAACCGACCCGATAGAACTCTCTCGCCGGGAAGCCAGAGCGCGATACGGCGACCCGGACGGTGGGTCGACTTCACCGGGCAGCCGCGAGGAAGCCAAACGCGAAGCCCTCTTCGAGTTCGAACCGATGGATCGCGGAGAGGACATCATGGCCCAAGCGGCGGCGGCTGATGTCACTCTCTCACCCGATGAGGCAGACCCCGAATACCCAGCCGGAGCGACCGGGCGGACGGCGATGGGCGGGTTTAATCCCCACTACGGCGGCGAGGTTGCCCCAAACACGAACACACCGCTCGATGAGACGCCGCCCGATATCGCACGCGGCGACGATCCCTTCGACATGAGCGAAAACGGTGGACTACTCAGTGACGACCGCGACCGTCAGGGAACACTTGACGCCGGTCTCGATGCCGGCACAACCCGCGACCGGAGCGGCGAAATAGCCGGGTCGGCTGGCTTCGAGGACCGTCGCGACGAACTGCAGCCGGACAACGACGCCGGCGAACAGACTGGGCTCGTTGAGGTCGAGAGTGACATCGGCGACGGACAGACGGACCTCTTCGGCGGCAGCGCGACGGAAACGACAGGTGGTGAGTACCGATGACCGACGATGATGACGCACAGAGCCGGAGCGGGACAGCCGAGGAACGACGTGAGGCCCGTCGTGGCGGCGGCAGCCGGCAGCGACAAAGACAGATTCAAGACGAAATCGCCGAGCAGTACGGTGTCGATAGAGATGAGGTTCGTGTTCGCGGCACTCAGCAAGGAATCGAACGGGAGCTCACCGAAGCCGGCGCGACGACCGCGGCGGAGACAACGCGGGAGCGCTTCGCTGAGAGCGATTTCGTTGAGCCGGATGATGTCGACGTCGACGTGCAACGACAGGGTGCCCGCGTCGACGCTCGTATCCCAGAGGACCGACAGCAAACAGTCGCCGAGCGGGCGCGCGAGGAACTGACAGACAGCCCAGTTGTTACTGAGCAGGATGTCGACGTTGAGGTCGGTGAACGCGGTGTTGAGGAAGGCGGCCTTACAGAAGAAGGCGAAGAGCGTGTTGAGCAGCGTCAAGAGGCGCTTGAACAGATAACAGAGGCAGATATCGAACCGACCGGGCGGGGACTCGCCATCGACACGCCCGACGCCGAAATCCTGCGGCAGCTGTCCCAGATGGGCGACACGCCGGGGGAGATTCTCGACGACCCTCGAACGTTTTCGACGAACGCGCCAGGGTTGGGCGACGCTGCCGGGTATAACATCTCAGTTTACCGGAGCGAGAGCCGGCGCGACAGCGTCGGCGGCATCTCGTTTGAGGACCGCTCCGAAGTTCGTGATGTTCTTGAGGCAGCAGCGGAGCTGCCCGACCGCACGCTCGCCGAGTTGGATGATGATCCACTCTTCGCAGGTACGGGCGATATAGCCCGGTATCGTGCCGAGCGTCGCGGGCGCAGACAAGCTCGCGAGCAGGCGCGCGAGGCGTTCGACGATATCGACGATATCGACCCGGCCGGCATCGATGCGACAGCAGAGGGCGAGATTATCGTTCAAGACGAGGAGGGCAGGACGCGAACCGGTGATGATATTCAAGCGGCTGCGGAAGGCGCGGCCGAACTTGAACGCGAGCACAGCAGGGTGGATGTTCCTGACGCCGATGGTTCAGCAGCCGCACGGACGGAGCCAGACATCGATGTCGGCGTCGAAGACGTCGAACAGGAACTCCGTGACCGCGTCGAGGACGATGTCGAGCGGATTCGCGTTCGCGAACGTGGGGATGGGCTCGTCGGTGCAGCGACGACGGAAGCTGGGGAGACCCAAGTCGTCGGTGTCGGCGTCGACGACGAGACGACGCGAGCATTCGCCGAGGATATCCAAGAGAGTCGCCGAGACCGACAGCGTCGCAACGTCGCTGAGCAGTTCGACGAGGACCTCGGCGGCGTCGATGTCGATGAAGACGATCTCGTCGAAGAGGAAGATGAGGAAGACGGCGAGATTACGCTCGGCCTCGGCGAGGATGTTCAGCAAGAGGCGGCAGTTGCACAGGCTGCTGACGAGTTCGAGCAGTTCGACGAGGACGATTTGGAGACGTTTGAGGAGGATGATGGCGACCTCGGCGTCCGTCCCGAAGCGTCGGCCGTTCGGGAGCAGGCCCGCGAAGAGGCGGCTGATGAGTTCGGCACTGGTGTTGGCCCGGACGATGTGGAGCTCCGCGAGGAGGACGGCGAGCTCGTCGCCGAAGCGGAGGTGCAGACCGCCGAGCCGCAAACGCGCGAGGAGCGCGTTCTTGACACCGTGACCGGCGGCTTCACCCGCGAGGTCCGAGACCTGCAAACGGATACGCCGACTGAGGAGGATGTGCTGCCGGACATCCGTGAGGGGTTAGAACCGGATATTGATGTTGACGATGCCGACCAAGACCGAGACGTCGTCGACGAGATTTTCAGTGGGCGAACTGGCGGCATCGCGGCAGCCGGTGGGGCAGCAGTCGCCACGCCGGAGCCTGTTTCGACGACGGGCGGCGCGGTGGCGTTGGGAGCCCTGACTGTCGGTGCAATCGCCGCCGACACCGCCCGTCGTGCTGGCGTGTTCGAGCGTTCGGAGCTTGACCCGGCCGAGCAACGACAAGTCGAGGAAGTCGGGCTCGGCGCTGTCGCCCCTGAATCCGAGATTGATGTCGCCGACCCGCAGACAACGGCTGAACTGGAGGTTGGCGACACCCGGACGACAGAGCTGGAGCCGACGGACGTGACCGACCGCAGTGAGTTGGGTGTAGCGCGCGACGGCGACACGACTGCCGACCGCCAGCCCGTCGACGACACGGTTGTCCCGGGCGAGTACCCACTCCCCGGTCGCGACATCGCGCGTGACCCCGCTCAGGACCGCCCGGAGCGTGTTGACCCAAGCGACGTGCTGGGGGACGTACAAGCCGCCACAAGCGTGACTATTGGCGATACTGTCGGCGACGCTGTCGACGGCGAGCAATTCCGCCGCGAGCGCACGGGCGTCGGGACGATGGATGAGATTATGGACGAGGTGCAACGGGATATCGACGAGCCCGTTCGGCGGGATCGTGGCGGGGCGTTCCGGCCGGAGCGGGAGTTTCCCACCGGCGCAGGGGCGGTTGTTGGCCGCGAGACGGCGCGTGTCGGAGAGGCACAGCGCCCCGGCATCGAAACTGGACAAGACCAGTTCACCGGCGCTGCGGCAGGCCAGCCGCCCGCACAACCCATGACTGGTGCGTTCGAGCGCCAGCAGCAGGCGCAGCGACCGCGCGTATTTGAGCGGACCGGCGTCACTTCAGGATCCGATATCGCTACTGGTCCGCGCACCGGTGTTGAGCCGGAGACGGGGCTCGGTGTTGATACTGGCCTCGGCACTGATATCGCGACCGAGCCAATGAGTACACAGATGACAGGGCAGCAGATGCGCATGGGGCAAGCGCAGCAGGCTACGGCCGAGCCCACGGCAACGCAAAACGTGTTCGAGCAGGCTCAGCCAGCAGAGACGGCGATGCCCCCGACGCAGCAGTTTCAGCCACGGCGACGGCTACCGCGTCTAGGCATCAACCTGCCAGCGACGGAGATTGAAGAGGAGCAAGAAGAGTTCACCGCCGACGACGAAACATTTGGGACCGGGTTCCAAGACGCCGACGACGCCTTCAGCGGCTCGGTATTCGACGACGACTTTGAGTTCGATGGTGACGGCTTCGGGCGCTGACGCCTCCGCACTTTTTTGCTGTTTGCGCGTGTCGCTTGCAATATGTTCGAGACGGTGGTACCAAAACTTCGAAAGTGGGTCCGTTTGCTGGCGTTCTTTGGTGGCTTGGCAGCCGTCGGCTTCGGGATCTACTCGATTCTTGTCGAACCGCTGTTTCTGGTTCCAGGGCCGGCGGAGCCGACTCGGGGCATCGAAGCCGAGTTGCTGCTCATCGTCGGCGGGTTCATGTGGTGTCTACTTGTCACAAAAATCTGATTTCAAAACACCATATTCGTCAGGATGAAATAGGCCAGAAAGCCGAGCACAATCACGAGCACGGCGATTTGTGCTGCGGGCGGGAGCTCTTGGATGTTCGTGGGTGATATATGCGTGGGGGGAGACTAAGAATCGGAGCTACAAGAGCTCCTCTTGGGAAACAAAACCGTCGTCGTCTTTATCATCGTCTTCGGCGTCTTGTGCCGCATCCTCGGTGAGCCGATCTAGAATTTCCTGACGTTCCTGTTCGCTGTAGCTCCGCTTGGTCTTACGTAGCTTCGTTCCGGGCATTCCGGGGATTTCCTTTTTTTCTGGTTCGTATTTCATATTCTGTCTCTCCAGTTGATCGGCTCGGTCTCTATCGTGTGCTCGCGTATGTTTTCTTGCTTGAGCGAAATAGATTCTTCCCTTTCCATCAGATCACTTCGGTTCTGGGTGTTCATGTTCTATAGCAGATACTTGCTGCGTAGTTAGCAACCGATCCGCGCCGAGGAAGACGACTGGGTTGTCGGTTCCGTGGTTCGTTATGGCAGCTACGCCGACGGTCATAGTTGGTGGACCAACCCAATTGATAAAAAACCGATGTTGGAATCGGGACAGATGTGTTACAGACCTTCATTTCGTCTGTTTCGTGTGGTGCGGGTGCGGTAGTTTTTCTGCGAAGGCCGGAGGCCTGAGCAGTCTTTGTGCTCTTAAGCACACCCCCGTAGGCCCTCCCGCCCACGAGCCGCAAAATATCCGCCGTCGACGTTCGGCGGAGCGGCTCTCGAAGGCGGTCGCGGCGCCACGATCACGGCGGACTCCCGGCTGGCGCGCGGTATCTCTTATAAAAAGACGAAGCGAAGAACAGTGTTGCCACTCGGAAGGGCCGCGTCAGTGGAGGGCGTCGACCTCGAGCTTCCCGAGCAGCTTCGTGCGGCCGCCCTGATTTACGCCAACCCACTCGCCGATATCGACCTTCTCTCCGTCGCGGTCGTAGTACGAGACCTCTGCCGATGCGAACTGAGCAACGTCGACGCTCTGGGTCATATCAGCCGCCTCGTAGCCGGCTCGCAACACAGACAGCAACTCGCTCTCGGTGAGGTTCCCTCCGACAATCGCGACGCGGAGCTGGTCGCTCCACCGGTCCGACGACTCGGCGATCTTCACTCCCCAGCGCCGGGCCCACTGACCGAGCGCGCTGTCCTCGTCGATCTCGTTCCTCCCGGAGGCCAACAAATCAAGGCCTTTGTTGACTCGGTCGAGGCGCTGCTCAACGCCGGCGAGGAGGTCCTGGACGCGGTCGCGAACGACCTCGTCGGCCAGTTGGATACTATCGAGACGCGAAAACAGCGTCTCGAACTTCCGGACCGTTCGTGATGCCGTCGACGACGACACGCCGGCTTCTTCAGCGAGGTCCTGGAGGCGCTCGAATGCGCCTTTCTCAGCCGCCGCTCCGAGCACGTCCTTCTCGGCGTCGGTCGGCGGCTCATCAAGAAGCTCGTTCGTCACCACGTCGCGCTCCGCATCGGCGACCTCGTCGATAGGGTCCGGAACGAGTGTCAGGTCCGAAGCGACATCTGGCTCGAGGCGGGCATCGGCATCGAAATGATCGTCAGAAACGAAAGCATCGTGGCCGGGGGTTCGCGGGAGCTCCGCCCAATCGAGAACGTTCATCAGTAGACTCTGTAGACGCTTCGATAGCAGTTTCCAGCCGACGTCCGGGGAACCGTCACCAGCGTCCTCTGCAAACCATGGGAGATGACCGCAGTAGGTGTACTCGCGGTTGTACTGGACCTCGATCTTCGGATGTTCGGTCGCAGTGTCGGAATCTGTGTCTTCTCCAGGGTGCTTCATCAGGTAGCTTTTGATGAGCTTCCCAACATCGTGCTCCTGATACAGATGGGATAGCTGTTCAGCATCGAGGGCGACGTGATGTCGGCGACCGAACGCCTCCCCGTTGTCCCATTTCAGCTCTCCACAGCCACTGCGCTGCCGTTCGAACTGTGACAGTCGGTCGAACAGCGCCATCTTCCCGATGACGAGTTCGTTGACGAGTTCGCGCTGACAACGGACGTAATACTCCAAGCCCATAATCCGACTCCACTCGTGGACAGCGTCAGCCTCGAAGTAATGGCTATTGACGCCGATGTTACTGGCGAGGCTCTGCAGGAGCTCCAGGACGATCTCGGGGTCGACGTTGCTTGCTTGGACCTGAACGCGGACGCCTTCCGGGAGCGTCTCCGGCATTGACCGGATGCGATTACCTGTCTCAGCGTGACAGGCTTCAGGAAGCGCCGGCCGGAACTGAAAGTTGACTCGCCGATTCCGCTTTTCATCGTCAGCATCGTAGATGGGAATCTGATATTCGAGATAGTTATCTCCTGAATCCTGTTCCCTGGTTGCGATGCTGCCGTCCCAGTAGCGGATTGTCGAGTTGTCGTAGTCGTCGACACTGTCGATACCGTGGTCGATCTTCCACGTCGTTCCGTCGCACTTGAACTCAGCTTCGAGATCCGGCTCGAAGGCGGAGACGATGGCGAAGTAGGGCCGCATCCCATCGACGTCTGGTTTTGTCTCAAACGGAGCAAACAGCAGATGAGCGTTTAGTCCGTGGACCTGCGGCTTGACCAGCTCCGGGCCGGCGTGCCCATGATCTTCCGACTCGTACGGGTCGATATCCTTCTCTTCCTGGTCGTCTTCGACTTCGAAGCGACCGCTCGGTTCGGCCTCGTCGAGCGCAGCGAACTCGTCTTCGACCGAGGTCACTGTCCATCACGCTCCTTAACAAAGCCGTCGTGGCCGTACTTGATCGCGCGCCGACGCTGTTCGAGCTTCCGGATGACGTGGTCTCGGTCGCGACATCTCTTCTCGACTTTGAACCAGTAGGCGAGTTCTTCAGGATCGTCGATGCCTTTGACGATGGACATCGCTGTGGCGAGCTCCGGCGTCTGCCCTGGTCCGGTATCGAGGCCGGATTCGGAGCGGGTGTGCAGCCACCGCGCCGGGTTGTAGCCGAGTTCGTCCTCAATCTGCGGAAACTCGGGAACATCTTTCGTCCCTGCATGTCCCCGCATCAGTCATCCCCCCGGCGAGGATGGAACCGGTCATCAACCTCGACCCACCTCCGGTCCGTCTTGATGTGGTCGACCCAGTCCTCCAGTGTCGCGTGGGCGGGGATGGTGCCGCTATCGACGAGCTCCAGGTCGGCGTCAACGACGATGATCGTCTCGGCTTCATCGTCGCGACGGCCAGGAACGATGTAGTGAGCGAGCCCGCGGTGGTCGACGCCGATGCGCTCGTAGCGAACCTTTCGCTCGAGCTCCGGCGGCGCGTCGTCAAGCTTTAAGAAGGAATCATCAGCGGCGAGGTGACGGACATCGAGTTGGTCAAGGATGTCCCAGTCGCCGCGGTCACAGTCAGCCCACAGTGCGAGATGGAAGTCACAGAACCGCTTGCCAGCGATAGTGCCGGGGTCGGGGACGCAGGCAACCGCGTCCTCGTCGCAGCACGGGTACTCGCAGTCGGCCTCGTGGTCGACGGGGCCGGGAGTCCGCGACAGCGACATCAGTCCATCCCTCCCTTCTCGGGGAAGCACTCGTCGTGCGTGCAGAGTGAAAAGCGGGCAAACGGAAGCAGCGACGGGATATGCGCTTCCCGCCAGTCGGCGTCGCGCCCACTTTCACCGCAGGCCGGCATCGGTTCGTCCGAATCAGGGCACTGGCGGTGAAGACAGCGGGAGTGTTGGCTCGATTTTCGGACGCCGGTTGTTGGGGTGTCGCGCTTCGATGTCTGCTCGGCGCGACTCATGTGCGGCACCCCCCATCGTCGAGTGCCGGGCAGCGCTGCTCAGGTTCGGTAATGTAGCAGCCACAGAAGCGGCAGATTTTCGGTTCGACGGGGCCGACCTCATCGGCACTTTGAGGCCGGCTCATGGCCGCTCACCGCCGTGGTGAGGCCCAGAAGTTACTTGTGTGTGTTTACTTGAGGTACCAAAAACCTTTAAAGTGGTATGGGTTCGGGCAGTATTGAACTGCCCGCGGGCGGTTTTGGACTTATTCGCGTTCTGATTCATTGTTGAGTGAAAGCTTCTCAAGCTGTGGTCGACGGCGATTCTCCATCTTCTCTCGGCGGGCTGCCTTGTCGTAGTGCTTCTCGATGGTCCGCAGCGAAGCGTTGACTCGCTCGGACGTGTCGTTCGGATCGAAGCCACGATCACGATGGAACGTGATCGCACCCGTCCGAACAGCGTGCGGGCTCCTCGAGGACGGACACTTGCTCGAAGCCGCTGAGGATGTCCAGTCGCAGAACTCTCGGCGCTTGTCGTGCGGGCACGGCTCGTCGGTATGCCAGCATGGCTGGGTCGCCTGGTAGACCCACGCCCGAACCGTGTTCGTCGACGGCCGGGCCTGCTGCGACCGCGTCGTGAACAGTGGCGCACGACCCTCCTCGTCGTGCTGCTCGATCCGGTGCTCCTCGATGTAACACTCAAGCGCCTCGGCGACCACCGGCAGAATCGCAACGTCCCGCTCGCCGTCCTGCTTGTTCTTGAGCGGTGTTCCCTGCCGCGGCCGATGCCGGAACTCAAGGACGTGAAACTCGCTATCGAAGTCCTCGAGGTCAAGCGCTCGAATGCCCCCGATTCGAGCACCAGTGTGCCAGATGACCTCCAGAATGGCGTGCCACTTCGAGCCGAAGAGGTCGTTCGACTTATCGCGAAAAAACAGCAGCAACTCCGTCGCATCCTCAGTCGAGAGCTTCTCATCGCGGGATTGCTCTTCCACGGTCGCGCGGGGGACGTGGACCGATTCGTGGAAGCCCTCGGGGAGCGCTCCGATGTCCTCACAGAACTTAACGAAGCGCTTGAGAAGGCCCATCTGGTTCTCGAGGCTGGTCGGTTCGATCTCGGCAGCGCGGTCGTCCTGGTAAAGCTCGAAGTCGATCTTCTCGAGCTCCGAAACCTGCTCGATGCCTTCGGCGTCACACCACTGGACAAACTGCCGAAGGTCCAGACGGTAGGTCCGGACCGTCGACTCTGCCTTATCGCGGCGCATCCGACGGACGAACCGCTTGACGGCATCGGAGACAGAGAGCGCTTCTGGGTCGGATCGGCGAGTCACGCGCCACCTCCCGGCAGCTTCGAGTCCGAGCCAGCCTCGATGAGCGGCACATCCGGGACGTAGTCGACCTCGTTGCTGTGCCAGTAATCGTCCGACTCGACAGCGGCACGGGCCTCGCTAATCGAATGGTACGCACGTTGCGGGCGACCCTCCGAGTCGACCGTGTAGTGAATATGTGTCTCGACAGTCCGGTTACTCGCCATCGTCGACGGCCTCCCGAAGTGTTGTCTGTGGCGTGTCGTCGATGACGGTAACTTTCCCGTAACAGCACTGCGGTTCGCGTCGGCTGTCGTAGTATGTGGCTTCGACGCGGAGGTTTCGCGGGCTGGCTCCGTGTTCGAGAATCGCCTCCTTAACGGCATCCTGTGCGAGACCGGCGAGCAGCTTGGCTTTTGATTCGCGGTCTCGCCAGAATGGGCAGTTCTCCCCGCCCCGTTTCTGCAGAATCTCGTCGAACGTCATTCTGCGACCACCTCCTGTCGTCGAACTGAGTCCCGCAAGGCGACTGAATCGACCTTCGAGCACTCGTAACACAGCTGGCTGTGTGGGTGGTCTCCGTCGCGACCGTCGATGGTGAACGTCTCAAGCTCGACGGCGTCGCGGTCGAAGGTCTCCCCGCAGTGCGTGACGCCGAGCAAAGACTCAACGCAGAAGCCGTTATGACCGTTGTCGAGATTGACGACGTAACCGGTCGTCATCAGTCATCGACCTCCGTTGGCCGCGCGGCGCGTTCTTGAGCGATTAGCGCGACAGTAACGATGAGCCCGAAGACGATTCCGAGCCCAGCGACCATCTCGCCGAGCGCTCCGAACCACAGCTGCGAAGCGGCCCACGTCACACCGCTCGCACCAGCGACGGCGAGCGCGACGATGGGAACAGCGTCATCCATCACTCGCTCACCTCCCGCCCGCCGACCGTTGCTTGGTCGCTGTACGCCGCGAGTGCAGCTTCGAGGATACCCGTCAGGTCTCCATCGATGGATTCGTCAATCGCTCTGTCGACGGTCTCTTGAATCTCATCGCGGGCCCTGTAGTCGACCGTGAGATCGGCTTCTTCGATGGCCTCGTCAATGAGTTCCTCAAGACGCTGTTGGTCGATATCGATAGCCTCCTGCCGAATCTTCTCCGCGTACCGATAGGCGATACCGCGCGTCATCGGTCCACGCTCCGCCCGCAGCGCGGGCAGTGTTGGATGTCGCTCTTGTCGTCGACGATGACCTCAAACTCAGCATCGTAGAGGCCGCAGGTGACCGTCACCGGCTCTGCTGTGGTGCTCATTCGCACCACCCCACGATGCTGATTTGGTCGCCATAGCGTTCCCAGAAGGTGCGGTTGCCTTCCGAGACCATCAGCGCGGTGTCGCCATGCGGCGTTTCGAACTTGAAGGCGTGCCGCTGTTCGCTGTCGGGTTGCTGTGCGTCCATACCAGAGCCGTCGGTTGTCGGTTTCATAACGTTCTGAGGGTGATTTTCGAAAACCAAGCGACTCCGCCAGAAAGCAGCGCGTCGGCGCTGCTGCTGGACAAAATCGGCGATTTTCGATATCTTTCGATAGTTTCGATTCGGCCCAGTCGCGCCCCGAGACTTATGCCGGGGTAGGTCGTTGCGTCTCATGTCGCGTGGATTGACGACACCCGGGCGGTGTTGGTCCCACCGCGCGGGACTCCTTTTCAGAGGCTCCACGCCGAGAGGCCCGAGTGTCGACAGTTATGCATCAAACGTTGCAGGTATAAATATTTACGTGGTAGCTTGCATTAGTGCGAGATAT